>JAIVIG010000538.1 GCA_020200675.1 Actinomycetota bacterium | reverse complement strand
CCTGGAGCGCTGCCCATGCCCCTTTTCATACAGTCTCAGAGCTCGACTTTAGCCATTTGGGAGCGAAAGGGGTAGGGTACGCTCGTCACCAGTCTCCGCTAAAAGAGGTGATCTCAAGGTGCGTACCCTACCACCTAAGATGGTACAGGCGTTGGTACCCTTTGCGCCACTTTTCTCTAGGCGCGTCTTTAGGCACGCTCAGGTGCTGCTCATAGGAGCGATCCTCGCTCCAGGTGCCAGGACGGTCAGTTCCGCCCTGCGTGCGATGGGCTTGGACCAGCAGAAGCGCTTCCATCGCTACCATCGGGTTCTCAGCCGCGCTCGCTGGTCGAGCCGCGAAGCGAGCCGCATCTTGTTGGGATTGCTCCTAGAGGCCTTCGTTGGGCAAGGTCCACTCATCCTCGGCATAGACGAGACCCTGGAGCGACGCTACGGGAAGAAGATCTCAGCCAGGGGCGTTTACCGTGATCCGGTTCGCTCCACCCACGAGCATTTCGTGAAGAGCAGTGGCCTCAGATGGGTTTGCGTGATGCTGTTGGTGGAGGTCCCCTGGGCTTCTCGGGTCTGGGCCTTGCCCTTCCTCTCGGCCCTGGCTCCCTCCGAGCGCTATGCTGCCCAACGGGGTAGACGCCACAAGAAGATAACCGAGTGGGCTTGGCAGCTGCTCTTACAGGTAAGGCGGTGGTACCCACAGCGGGAGATCGTGGCCGTGGCCGATCGCGCTTACGCCTCGCTCAAACTACTCAAGAGCTGCCGCAAACTCAGAAACCCGATCACCTTCATAACCCGCTTGCGCTTGGATGCTGCCCTCTATGAACCGGCTCCGCCACGACGCCCTCATCAGATAGGGAGACCGCGCCTCAAAGGCGAGCGGCTGCCCAACCTTTCCGAGGTAGCCGAAGACCCAAGAACCGTTTGGAAGCCAACCACGATCGCTAATTGGTACGGGAGCGAAGAGCGCATGGTCGAGATCGCTTCCCAGACGGCCGTGTGGTACTCCACGGGCTTGTTCGCCGTGCCCGTGCGCTGGGTTCTGATCCGTGATCCCGAAGGAGAGTTCAAAACCCAGGCACTGCTGTGTACCGACCTCGATGCCGATCCTAAGAAGATCCTCCGCTGGTTTGTTATGCGCTGGCAGCTTGAGGTGACCTTCCAGGAGATGCGCAGGCACCTGGGATTCGAGACGCAGAGGCAGTGGTCGGATTTGGCGATACGGCGCACCACACCGGCGCTGTTTGGTTTGTTCTCGCTGGTCGCATTGTTCGCACATCAGCGGATGAGGAAGGCAGCGGGCGTCTTCCGGCGCCAGGCGGCTTGGTACCACAAGAGGCATCCCACCTTCGCCGATGCGCTTGGGTTGGTGCGAAAGGAGCTGTGGGCTCAGGAGCAGACTTTTTACGGGTCGCCTTGGGAGGCCGACACGATAAAAGTTCCACGCGTCTTCATGGAACGGCTAACCGATGCGGTCTCCTCGCCCCTGTTGTTCGCTTGACCCTTCCTTCACAACCCCACTCTAGCGCACTACCGTCTGCTAAGCGTTACGGATGCCGGGACAAAGACGAGCGGTGAGCTAACTTCGGAGAACTCCGTGCCTGCGAAGTTCGCAGAATTCCCCTTCCGAGACTGTATGAAAAAGGGGCGTCGGGTGGTAATTCGCTACTCTAGCACGTATGAGAAAGACTTACCCAACAGATCTATCCGATGCCGAATGGAACTACATCGAGCCTCACATGCCCCCTGCCAAGGAACACGGGCGTCCGAGGATCCATAGCCCGCGCGAGATCCTCGACGCCATCTTCTACGTCTTGAGAAGCGGCTGCCAGTGGCGCCTACTCCCTCACGACTTCCCTCGATGGCCCACCGTCTATCACTACTTCAGAAAATGGCGCTTCGACGGTACTTGGGAGAAGATCAACCGAGCTATCCGAGAACGTCTGCGCGTTCGCTTGAAAAGAAACCCTCAGCCCAGCGCGGGCATAGTGGATTCCCAGTCAGTGAAGACTACAGGCGTGGGAGGAGAGCGGGGTTACGATGGAGGCAAGAAGGTCAAGGGAAGAAAGCGCCACTTGCTGGTTGATACCGAGGGCTTGGTGCTAAAGGCGAAAGTCCACGTGGCCAACATGGTGGACCAGGAGGGGATCAAGCCGCTGCTCGATGGTGCCAAGGAGCTGTTCGCGCGCCTACTTCACACCTGTGGCTGGACGCTGGTTACAGGGGCGAACAGAAAGGCAGAGGCTGGGTGGAGAAGGTTTTAGGATGGAGTGTGGAACTGGTCGAACGTCCGCGCAAAGTTGCCCCCGAAGAAGTGCTGATGAGTTGGGCGGAGGAATTGGCCAAGGAAGGCAAGATAGTCGATTGGCAGAAGCTTCTGCCACCGCGGGCATTTCAGGTCCTCCCACGCCGCTGGGTGGTGGAACGCTCCTTTGCCTGGATTGGCCACAACAGAAGGATGAGCAAGGACTACGAGAAGTTGTGTGCAACCAGCGAGGCGTTCGTGTACGCTGCCATGAGTCGCCTCATGCTGAGGCGATTGGCTCGTACTTGAGGCTTTTTCATACAGTCTCTCCACGCACTCCGGTGAATAGCGTAGGATGATTGCAGGGTGTTGAGGGAAAAGATGAGGTGCCAAAGCTATGGAGGTGATCTCTACATGACTGCCGTAGACGATGTCGATC
>JAIVIG010000335.1 GCA_020200675.1 Actinomycetota bacterium | reverse complement strand
GAGATCATCGAGGCCTCCAGAGGCGAGCCCGACTTCGAAGGTCTCGTGGTCGGGCTTGGCGCGCTCGGTGCGGTCACCCGGATCACCCTTGACGTGGAGCCCGCCTACGAGGTGCGCCAGCGGGTCTTTGAAGGCTTGAGCTGGGAGGCTCTCTTCGAGCATTTCGACGAGATCACCTCATGCGGCTACAGCGTCAGCGTCTTTACCCGCTGGGCCGAGACCACCGATCAGGTCTGGGTCAAGAGCCGGGTGACGGACGAGCCCGAGCAGGTAGAGAGTGATCTCTTCGGCGCGGTCGCGGCAGCGGTTGGCCGGCACCCGATCCTCGGACTCGACGCGACCCCCTGTACGCCGCAGTTGGGCAGGCCCGGCCTCTGGTCCGACCGCTTGCCGCATTTCCGCATGGGCTTTACGCCGAGCAGTGGCGATGAGCTGCAGTCGGAGTACCTGTTCCCGCGCCGGTACGCCGTGGAGGCCATAGAGGCCGTGCGCACCCTCGCAGACAGGATCCAACCGATCTTGCAGGTCTCCGAGATTCGCGCTGTGGCCGCAGATCGGCTATGGATGAGCATGAACTACGGGGAAGACACCGTCGGCATCCACTTCACCTGGAAGCCCGAGCGAGACGCGGTTGAGAGCATGCTCGTCCAACTCGAGACCGCGCTCGCCCCATTCGAGGCACGCCCGCACTGGGGCAAGCTCTTCAACGCGGACGCGGCAGCGATCGCTCCGCTCTACGAGCGCATGCCCGACTTCATCCGTCTGGTCGAGCGGCTCGACCCGCGCGGAGCGTTCTGCAATTCGTGGCTGAAAGCCCATGTGCTTGGTGAGTCATGATGCGCAAATCAGGAGGAGGACTGGCTTGACAAGCAGCAACGAGGAGCGAGCCATCCGCTTGGAGCCTTAGACCTCAGGGCAAGGGTTGAGAGACGAGGCCGCGAGCTGCAACAAATCGTGACTAGTCGCGCACGGAGAACTCGGCCCACAGCGGGTAATGATCCGAGATCCGCCACGACAGCTGCGTTTTCGTAAGCCCGCGGGAGATCAGGGCCGCCTTGGGAAAGTCGAAGAAGCTCCCCTTCGAATACTCTAGCGACAACGCAGGGAGGCCGTTCCTGCCCGTGAACCACGCGATCTGGTCGTAGAACTTGTCGAGGTGGGGATTCTCGGGATCTGCGAAGATCGTCCTTGGCACCGCCTGCAGGTCCGCTGGGATCTCCAGACCCGTAGAGACGAAGGCGTCGTGGAGCGCATCCCCCCTGCGGTCGATGTTGAAGTCTCCGAGGGCGATCAGGTTGTGGTCCCAGCCGTTTATGTCCCTTGCCCACTCGGCAAGCCACTCCGCTATGGCCTTGAGCTCGGGGACGCGCTCCTCGGCCCCGTCTCCGTAGTCCACATGCAGCGTAACCAGAATAAAGGTCTTCGTGCCAGCCCGGAAACTGACGGCGTAGGGTGTACGCGCGAACTGCCGCTCGAGGGCGTTGGGTCCGATCAACTCGAGCTGCTCCTGCGGCACGACGAGCTCGCAGGCCAGCCCTGAGAGGATCACCCTGCGCGTGTCGAACACGAACGCCATGCGCTCGCTGTTGCCCGGGTCACCCCTGGTCACGTCCGTCAGGCTCAAGCCCCAGCGCGGCCCGAGCAGGTGGAGCATATGGCGCAACGCTTTCAGGTTGTCCTTGACCTCCTGGAGCGCTATCACGTCGAACCTGGAGACGATCTCGGCGATGCACAGCAGAGCATGCAGGTCCCGTTTTGGCACATCGTCCTGGGTGGATGCCCACTTCTCGGTCAGGTTGCCGAAGGCGCGTACGTTCCAGGTTGCGATCAGCAGGTTTCGGTCGAGCGCTTTGGCAGGGACTTCTACGTCGAGCACGGAGCGCAGCTGGGCCAGGTCGGTTAGAACTTCATCGGGTGGATCGGTTGCCGTAAGCGCCGAGGTGAGACCTTCCATACCGTTCATTACATCTCCCCGCCTCTTAGTGTTCGGTCAGGTTCGAACCACTCATTAGCACGCGGCGATGAATCGGCGATGAATTTCCCCGAAGTTTCGGTCTAAGCAAGCGGCGTAGAAGCGACCGGAGGCGCGGGCCTACCTGCGGCCCTTCACGCGCCGGACCACCCACTCCACCGTCCCCTGCACTACGACGCGCTCGGCCGGGACGACTATGTTCTCGTGGGCGCCATTGCGCGGCTCGAGCCTGATGCGCTCACCCTGCCGGCGCAGCACCTTGACCGTGGCCTCCTCCTGCTCGCCCAGGATAAGCGCCGCGACCACCGCCCCGTTCGGGGGAGAAGGGTTCTCCTCTACTACCAGGAGGTCACCCTCCTCGATGCCGGCGCCCGTCATGGAATCCCCCTTGGCTTCCAGCAGGAAGCGTTTCCTGCCCGACCGGGGCGAGAGGAGCTCGGCCGCCAGGGAGTAGGGCTCCTCGTTCGCCACCGCCTCCAGACCCCGCCCGGCGGCGATCCGGCCCAGAAGCGGGCGGGTGGAGACCGCCTGCCAGCCCTTCTGTGTGAGCCTCAAAGGTTTCCGCTTGCGGTTCGGGGCCGTGCCTTGCTCGACGTAGCCGTCACCCTCGAGCTTCCGGAGGTGATGGTGGACCGTCTGCGTGCTCCTCAGGCCCACCGCCTTGCCGATCTCGCGCACCGTGGGCGGCCCTAACGTCTGATCCCAGCGCGCCAGGAACTCTAGTATCCGGAGCCGGCTCGGGTACAGATCTTCCGTCAAAGGTGCCTCCTGAGCCCTACTTTAGCGCAAAGACCCCTTGCAGTCAAACGATTGTTTGATGTAGAGTGGAGAAGCAAAAGAAGAGGAGCGCCCCCTTGGTCCCCGGGCCTCCGATAGACCGTGCTCTACAGTCGCCAAACCGAGGCGGTCTTTCGGGGGTTTCGATGGGGAGGGAACGCTCGCCCTTACAACCGGATTGTACCGGATGGGGCGGTCTTTCTCACCCCTCGGGTGGCACCGGGCGCTTCTCCCTTGGGGAAGGGAGGAGAGTTGGTAGAGAGCAGCGTCGCGGAGATACACGCCTACCCTCGGAGGTCGCCGGGCTTCGAGGAGCCGCTCTTTCCTACGGCGGAGTCGAAGCGCGAGATCATGGCCCACTTCCTCGAAGCGCCCTGGCTCTCACGCGCCTCCGAGCTCCCACGCGGCATCGGGGAGTCCGCCCACTCCACGAGGGAACCCGTCCGGCTCCGGGGCGCGCGTGGCCGGGTCGATCTAGTGCGGACGGCCCGGTTTCGGCGCAGCCCCACGAGACGGCGGGTAGTGAGGGTGCTGGAGCGTTGGCGCGAGGTGCGGGCGTGGTGGGATGAGGAGGCCAGCACCGACCGACTCGTCTTCCGCGTCCTGCTCGCAGGCGGCGCCGTGGCAGAGCTCGCCCTTGAGCGCTCAGGAGGATGGTTCCTGGTGGGCGTGGCGGACTGAGGTGGGCGGCCTTAGCCAGGGCTTCGCGCACCTGCACGTCCGTAGCGGCTTCTCCTATGGGTTCGGGGTAGCTACCACCGAGGAGCTCGTCTGGGCAGCCGCGGAGATGGGGATGAGGGGACTGGCGCTCACGGACAGAGACGGGCTCTACGGCATTCCGAAGTTCCTGGAGGCGGCCGAGGAAACCGACGTCTCCCCAATCGTCGGGGCGGAGGTCAGCGTGGAGGGCGGTGGGCACCTGGTCTTGCTCGCAGAGTCGATGGAGGGCTACCGTTCTCTGTGCAGGCTCCTCACACGCTACAGGTGTGGCTCCGAGGACCGGCGCAAGCCTGTGTGCCCACTCCCGGTCGTCCTCGAGCACGCGAGCGGCCTCGTCTGCCTAACCGGGGCCGTGCCGCTCGGTCACCTCGCCCGCCTCGTCCTCGCGGGGAGGAAGGAGGAGGCGGACGGGGTGCTGCGGACGCTTCGGGAGGGTTTCGGGAAGAACCTCTACGTCGAGCTGACCGACGATCGGACGGCGGGCAGCCGGAGGCGAGTCCGCCGGGTCGCCGAGTTCGCCCGGGAGCGCGGGGTGCCGCTGCTTGCCACCAACGAAGTCGCCTACCTCGCCCCCGCGGACCACAAGCTCCACGAAGTCCTCGTTGCTGCGAGCAACCTCACGGCGCTGCCCGGTCCCGGCTACCGGCCAACCGACCAGCTCTACCTCAAACCCGCTGCCGAGATGCGTAAGTTATTCCGGGACGATCCGGAGCCCCTTGAGAACGCCACTGCCGTCGCACAGAGATGCGCGGGGGCTGTCACGCTAATCGGTGAGATTCACTTGCCCTCTGCTCGGCTCCAGGTAGGGGAGACCGCAGAGGGGAGGCTCATCCGTCTCTCGCTTCGGGGAGCCAGGGAGAGGTACGGGCACGTCGAAGGGAAGGTTCGAGCCAAGCTCCACCGGGAGCTCTCGTGCATAGCGGACCTGGGTTTCGCTCCGTACTTCCTCGTCGCCCGCGAGGCAGTAGAGATAGCCAGGGAGAAGGGCGTCCCCGTGACAGGCCGCGGGAGCGCGGCCAACTCGCTCGTCTCCTACTGCCTGGGGCTCACCCGGCCCGAGCCCTTCTCCAACCGCCTGCTCTTCGAGCGTTTCATGCACGAGCACCGCTCCGACGCCCCCGACATAGACCTCGACCTTTGCTCTCTGCGGCGCGACGAGGTCAGGGATGAGCTCGCCCGCAGGTACGCGCAGCACGGCGTGGCGGTCGCAGCGACGGCCCAGACCATGTCGCTGCGCGGGGCCGTGCGTGTCTGCGCCCGGGCACTTGGTCACCCGCCGCGCGAGATAGACAACCTCTCGCGCCATGTACCAACTCGCTTCCGAGACCGCGGCCGCACCTACACCCCGCTCTCGGGCTGGGAGGAGGCGCTCGCCGAGCCCGCCATGCGCGGACACCCCTTGCAGGACAGAAAGACGCACAGGCTCCTGCTCGAACTCTCGGGACGGCTCACCGGCCGCCATCTCCAGGCGGGCACCCATCTCGGCGGGCTCGTCTTCGGCAACGAGCGTCATCACCTCTCCGAGCTCGCACCAGTAGAGCCCTCGGGGATACCGGGCCTGCTCCGCGTCCAGTACGACAAGGACGACCTGGAGTATGCGGGTATGCCCAAGCTCGACCTGCTGGGCCTTAGGATGCACACAGCACTGCACGCCGCCGGTGAGCTCGCCTCGAAGAGGGCCGGGAGGAAGGTGGACCCATATAACGTTCCCCCTGACGACAGGGAGACCTACGCCCTGATCAGGATGGGCAGGAACGCAGGGATGTTCCAGCTCGAGTCTCCCGGTCAGATGCACCTGTCTAGGCGCCTGGAGCCCCGCCGCTTCTCGGATCTGGTCGCGCAGATATCCCTCTTCCGGCCAGGCCCCGTACTCGGGGATCTCGTGACCCCCTACGTCTTGAGGAGGCACAGCAAGGAAGAGCATTCGGTCCCTCTGGAAGAACTCGAGCCCGTGCTCCACTCCACCTACGGGGTGCTCATCTTCCAGGAGCAGGTGCTCGAGGTCGCCCACATCGTCGCCGGCTTCTCTCTGGCGGAGGGAGACCAGATCCGGCGCGCCATGACCCACGACCGCGGCCCCGGCGCCATGAAGGAGCTAAAGGAGGAGTTCGTGCGAAGGGCCGTCGCGCGGGGCGTTCCGAAGGTGACCGCCCGCGAGGTCTTCTCCTGGATGGAGGGCTTCGCCGCCTACGGCTTCTCCGCCGCCCACGCCGCCTCTTTCGCCTCCCTCTCTTACGCATCGGCCTACATGAAGCGCCACTACCCGGCCGAGTTCTTCTGCGCCCTCCTCAACTCCCAGCCGATGGGCTTCTTCTCCCCACGCACGCTCCTCAACGAGGTCCGGCGCGAAGGGATAGAGGTACTCCCTCCGGACATCCACCTTTCGGGCGAGGGCTTTACCGTCGAGGATGATGGCGCGGCCCTGCGGGTGGGGCTCAAGTACACCAAGGGCCTCTCCAGGGTAGCGACCTCCCGAAGAAACGCTCCCGCGTCCGGCGCCGCCAGGCGGAGCTCCCCTTACCGCATCCCGCGAGCTGGTGGGAGATGCGCGAGGGCGTAGCGAACCGGGCCGGCTACCTGCCGCTGACCGCTGTAGGGAGGGAGCGAATGGAGTGGGAGGCCCTCTCCTTGAACGTCTCCCGCCACCCGCTCTCGCCGTACCGGGAACCCCTCGAGCGGCTAGGCGTAACCCCGAGCCAGGAGATCCTCGACCTTCCCCACGGGACGCGAGCTCGGGCAGCGGGCCTCCTCGAGGAGTTGCAGCGGCCGCCCACCAGGAGCGGACGCCCCGTGTACTTCCTGCTCATCGAAGACGAGGCGGGGCTCCTGCAGGCGACTATCTTCGAGGGCGTCTACAAGAGATGCGGCCACGTGCTGCACCAGAGGGGAGCGTTCCTGCTCGAAGGCAAGGTCGAGCAGGACACGCGGAGGGGCTTCTCCTTCCTTGTGGATCGCATCGGCGATCTGCAAGAGGTGCTCGCGAACGAGGCTGAGGCCAGGGTACCGGAGCCCCGAGCGGTCGCCTCTTCAGGTGCCTTTGTGCAGGCGAAGCGGCGGGGGAGGAGAGCAGGATAGTACTGACGGCGGATCACACGGGAATCCACGGTCTCCTTCGATGTAGTGTCTCTTACTGCCGAAGATCTGGTCCGGTTAGGCCTCCGCCGAAACTTCACTGAACAAACTCTCTCTCACTCAGATGGAACAGCATCCGGCCACACCGATGCTTATCAGTCCGCACCCCCGAGCAGATCGAATCGCTTATTGTCACTGTTTTACGTGCTACACTAATTTACGTGCAGGCTTAAAGGAGCGTAAATGGAAACCAGGAACATAACTCTGTCGTTGCCTGAGGACGTGCTGCGGGAGGCGAAGGTGGTGGCGGCGCGCAGGGGCACGTCGGTCTCGGCGCTGCTCGCCGGGGCTCTCCATGAGCTCGTCGAGCGCGAGAGCGGGTACTCGGCGGCTAAAGAGAGGAACCTGGCGGCGCTCGGCGGGGGGCGGGACCTTGGCACGGGAGGAGAGATACGCTGGGGCCGGGACGAGCTGCATGAGCGC
>JAIVIG010000334.1 GCA_020200675.1 Actinomycetota bacterium | reverse complement strand
GCGGGCGGCGTAGTCCTCCAGCGGTCCAGGGGCGGGAGTTGCGGGCAGTCGTTTGGTCATAGCGGCACCTCCTCGCCTCGCATCGAAGCACAGGCGGCACCCCCTGTCAACAAACTACCGTTAGTCCGCTCGTAGGACCGGATAACCGATATCAAAATGGCTCTCCGCGAGCCGGTTATCGGGTACCGTTTCCTTCGATGGTATCCAATACCAGTTCGAACGCGTCCGGACCCACCCGAAGATCTCCGCCGAAAGGGCGATCCAGGACGAAGATCGCGAAGATTATGAGGGCGATGCCCCCTGCGAGTGCCGCTACAGCCAATACGTGTAGCCATCTGGCCTTCATCCCGACGAAGTAAGTAAAGAGTATCGTGTCTATCCCCAGGCTCACCAGAACGAACCACAGAACGGGAGGCAGGCCTTCGCGAACGTTGAGCAGACGAACCTCTCTGGCTTGGTCTAGATCGTGAACCCGCTCCAGCTCCTGAGCATAGACTGCTTGCTCAGTGGTCGCGCCGGGCTCGAAATCCTCGATGCTTCGCCGGAGATCGTCGGCGAGCGTTCCTGCGCGTGGGCTCGCCTGGCCACTCCTCATGAGAGGCCACTCCTCGTCCACCACGACTCGCGCGTAAGACACGGCGAGTCCCTGGATCTCGTCCCGCTCCGTTTCGGGTAGTTGTTCGGCGAGCCAGTAAAGTTCCTCTATGTTGCTGGCTTCGCTTTTTACCGTATTCTGGGACGTGCTGTACTTGTTCAGCACGAGGTAAGCCGAGAAACCGACCATCATACCGAACATAACGTAGAGCGCCGCGTAGATTACGCCGATGGCGGCGGTGTTCGATTCGCGAATCGACAAAGGCACCAGGCGATGTACCAC
Source organism: Actinomycetota bacterium (assembly GCA_020200675.1). Lineage (GTDB taxonomy): Bacteria > Actinomycetota > Rubrobacteria > Rubrobacterales > Rubrobacteraceae > Rubrobacter_F. The sequence continues at coordinate 14,408 of JAIVIG010000334.1, read as the reverse complement.
GAGTAGCCCCGCGACCGCGATCATCACGGCCAGCAGAACGACCGAAAGACCATAGAGAGCTGTGGTCACGATAAGCCTCGCCCCTCTTCTGTCGCTCGCACTTTCATAGCGGACCTAAGATACATATCGATGCATTGGTGAGCAACCTCTTTCCTGACTATTATTCTGAAGTTAGCCTCGGAGGGGATGCTCTTCTTGGGCTAAACTGCGGAGCTATGAGCGAAAGTAACACGGGACCACTCTGGGGCGGCAGGTTTTCGTCTTCGCCGGCGGAAGCATTCGAGCGGCTGAACGCCTCCATCCCCTTCGACGTCCGGCTCGCTCCGTACGACATAGAGGGCTCCGTCGCCCACGCCCGGATGCTCGGCGAGACGAAGATAGTAAGCAGAGAGGAGTCCGAGGAGCTCGTACGGGGCCTGCGCGCGGTGCTTGAAGAGGTCGAGTCGGGGCGGTTCTCGTGGACTTTGGAAGACGAAGACGTACACACGGCCGTCGAGCGGCGCCTGCGCGAGATCGTCGGAGACGTGGCGCTCAAGCTCCACACCGGCCGCAGCCGCAACGACCAGGTCGCTCTCGACCTCCACCTGTTCGTCCGGGACGCCGCGGAAAATATAAGGGACGCCCTGCTCGAAACGATGCGCGCCCTCGTCGAGGTAGCGGAGAGGCACCGGGACCTCATCCTCCCCGGCTACACGCACCTGCAGCGGGCGCAGCCGATCCTGCTCTCCCACCACCTCCTCGCGCATTTCTGGGCGTTCGAGCGGGACCTCGAACGCCTCGACGCGGCGCGCGAGGCGGCGAACGTCTCGCCCCTGGGGGCGGCGGCTCTGGCCGGGACGCCGCATCCCGTGGACCCGGCTCTCACGGCGGAGGCCCTGGGTATGCGGTCGCTCGCCAACTCGCTCGACGCCGTCTCCGAGAGAGACTTCGCCCTCGATCTGCTGTACGCCTGCGCCGTGCTCGGGGTGCACCTCAGCAGGCTCGGGGAGGAGTGGGTTCTCTGGACATCCTCCGAGTTTGGGTTCGCCACCCTCGACGACGCCTACTCGTCAGGCTCCAGCATCATGCCCCAAAAGAAGAACCCCGACGCCTACGAGTTGATGCGCGGCAAAGCCGGCCGTCTCGTCGGGAACCTCAACGCCTTGTTCGTCACGCTGAAAAGCCTGCCCCTGGGGTACTCGAAGGACCTTCAGGAGGACAAAGAGCCGCTCTTCGACTCGGTGGACTCGGTCCTCGGCGTGCTCGCGGTGCTGCCGGAGATGCTCCGCACAGCCTCCTTCGACGGCTACCGCATGCAAGATGCGGCGGGCGGCTTCGCGCTGGCGACGGAGTTGGCCGACTACCTGGCGGCGCGGGGGGTGCCGTTCCGGGAGGCGCATCGGGCCGTCGGGCAACTCGTCCGGCGATGTGAGGAGGAGGGTATCTCCCTCGAAGACGTGTCCGACGAAGAGCTCACCGCCGCGCACCCGGCGCTCGCCGACCTGCCGCGTGACCTGCTCACGCCCGAGGGAAGCGTCGCGAACAAAAAGTCTTCGGGCTCCACCTCACGCGAATCGGTCGAGGAGCAACTCCGGCGGGCCCAGAAGCTCCTCGATTCTTTTGAAAAGACCTGAAGCATCAAACCACTGACATCCGGGGTCGCGCCTGCCTGTGACCCGACTCGTTCATACGGATCTACGTGGAGAGAAAAGAGAACGAAGCCGCGGCAGCACGAACTCTCCCCGTTTCTCTCCCTGCCTGACCGCTCAGGAGGGGGCATAATGTGTCCTCGGAGCGCACCGAGGATCAGGGGAGGACAGAGGGATGAGAATAGTCCAGATGTCGGACATCCACGTGGGCTCGGGCTTGTTCAGGCCCGAGCTACTCTCCGCGGCGATCGAGGAGACGAACTCGCTTCAACCCGACCTCGTCGCCGTGGTCGGGGACCTGACGATGGAAGGCTACCGGTGGGAGTTCGAGGAGGCCAGGGGGTACCTGGACCGCCTCGAATGCGAGAACGTGGTGGTGGGAATGGGCAACCACGACGCCAGAAGCGTGGGCTACCGGCACTTCGAGGAGTTCTTCGGGATGCGCGAGAGGGCTGTCGAGGTCCCAGTGCAGGAGGGCGAGGCAAAGGTGGTGTCGCTTGACTCGACCAAGCCGGACCTCGACGATGGCGAGGTGGGGCGCGAGCACTACGGCTGGCTCGACTCGGAGTTCCGCGACTGGGACCGGGGACCGAAGATACTCATGATCCACCACCACATCATGGCCGTTCCCGGAACCGGACGCGACGTGAATATCCTCCAGGACTCGGGGGACGTGATGGCGATACTGCGCGAGCTCAAGGTGGACATAGTGCTCTCAGGACATCGGCACGTACCGTACGTCTGGAGCATCTCGGGCGTCAGGATCGTCCACTCCGGGACGGCCAGTAGCATGCGCGTCCGCGGCACCATGCCCCCGTCCTACAACGTCATCGAGTTCAACGAGGAATCCGTGCGGATCACGCTGCGCGAGCCCGGAAAGGGTGAGGGGGAGCCCCTGGCCTCCTTTGCGCGAGCAGCCGTCACCACCAGCGAGTTCTACCCGGACTTCGACCGGTTCGTCACCTACGATATGCTGCCGTTCTTGAAAGACCCCACAGACGAATCCTCCTCTCCGCCAGGTTCGTCGTAGGCCCCGCCGGGTGGTCCGAAGCGGTAGACCTTCCGCCGGTGTAATGCGGTCGTTAATTCTTCGTAAACTCTTACCGCTTTCATACCGCTTTCACACAAAGGGCGAATATTCTCTTGTCGGTAAGAGCCCCCGAGAAAGGGACGGTATACGAAGATGCAGCAGGATTACGTGGCCGAGGGCATCCTCGAGCGCCTCGAAGATCTGGAGAACTACCCGGATGAGAACCTGACCCCCTACAAGGAGTTCACGCTCGACGGGAAGACCTACTACTTCACCCCCGGAGGATTCCTCTACCGCAAGGATCCGGGTTCTGAAGAGGTCGGGGGCTTCTTCTGCGGCTACCTCACCGACGAGGTTTGGCGCCACAGGACCGACGAGGGCTAGCAAGACCCTCTCTTCGCCAACTACCGGGCCGGGGGCCTGGCTTCGCGGGGCCTCCGTTTTTTGCTCATTCCACCGCCCGGACGTGGTGCAGGCGACGACGGAATCCGCTTTCGTGGAGGCCAGGCGAAAGTCGGGGTGAGCCGGAGCGTAACGGCTCGGGACCTACTTCGGCCAAAGGGATAATCGAGAAGAGGAAGACACCTCGTCTTCAGGAGGAAGAAGAAGGAAAGCGAGGGTGGTGACCCTTCATGCACGACGATTCTGTAGCGCGGCCCAGATGAGTGGGATCTGCACCGGCACGCGTGCCCATGCCAGGACGGCCTCCCAGCGGCCCGAGCTCTCCGAGCGCGCCGTCACGTCCAGCGCGTGCCGAACATTGGCGGGTAGTACTGCAACCAGCAGCGCGGCGCTTACCGATCCAGACCAGCGTGCCCGCGCCAGCAAACCGACCGCGCAGACGAGCTCCGCGGCTCCGCTCATATAGACCATCCACAGAGGCTTCGGGAGCATTCGGGGGACTATCGAGACAAAGGGCTGTGGCTTGACGAAGTGGATCACCCCGCTGCCGAGGAACATCGCCGCGATCACCCGGGGCGCTACGCTTCGTAGCGCAGCCGGGATTCCGTCTCTACCCACGCCGGCAACTCGATTAGTCGACAAATTTCACGGTCCATACTACTCTTGATCGAGCAGTACTATCGAGAAGACGTCCAGGAGCTTGGCGTCCCCTTCGTTGGGCGGGTAACCTTCCACCAACGACGCGTTGATCCGGACGCGCTCCCCTTCGAACTCCCTAAGCTGGACGGTCTCACTTCTCAGGATAAACCGAACGTCACGCTCACCCGAGGGGACCAGGGCGTGGGAACCGTACTGGTACCTTGCGCTGCCGGCACGCTCTAGTTGTCCTTCGGCTTGAATCTTCGGGGCGTCCACACAACCTCCCTGGTGTTTCTCTTGCCGCCTGTATAGTTATCCCCTGAACAGCCTCTGCCAAAGCCCCTGGAGCGCCCGGCCTCTAGCTCCTCGCCTTTCGGGGCTCCGGCCTTTGCTGTTGATGGGCCAAGACTCCCGACAGCTCCTTCGTGGGGTTGTTGCTCGGCCTGTTCTTTGTCAACGCGTTGCATAGCCTGACGCATCTCCTGATCGGGGTGGCGGGATTGGCGACCTACCGGAACCTCGCCGCCGCGAAAGCTTACACCCTTGTGATCGGGGTGGCTTACACGGCGTTGTTCGAGCTTGGGTTGATCTTCGGCGTGACGTTCCTGGGAGGACTCCTGCCGCTTAACGGGTGGGATCACGTGCTGCACATCGTAACCGCGCTGGCGGCGTTCGGGGCCTACTTCGCCTCCGCCGGCGGGGGTAGGGTGGACGCCAGGCAGAGCCCCTCGGCGTAGTAGCAAGACCGACCAAGCCGGGGTCCTGGCTTCGCTGGGACTCCGGTCCTTTTCGCGCTCTCCCCGGTTCGCTGCCAGAGACGCCACAGACGAGAAGACTACGCGGCCTCCGGGCCGCTAAGAGGCGGGGGACCCTTCCTGCTCCCCGGGACCCACGACGGTCTGCCGCGAAGGTACGATCCACAGCATCACCCGCTCGCTCTTTATGTCGTCGGGGTTGTAGTCCTGGCCAGTGTACTTCTGCGAAAGCTCGTCGATATGGTCCCGGGCCTCCTGTCTCCTCACCGCCTCGACGACCTCGCCGCGCACTTCGGCGTAGCGGTAGGGGTCTTGCTCGTCCCGGATCGTCAACGTAACGCTGGGATCGCGCTCGACGTTCTTGAACTTCTGGCGGTGTACTTCGGTGTTGACCACGAGACGCTCGCCGTCGGTACCGACCCAAATGTAATGGTTCTGCAATTTACCGCTGGGTAGCACCGTGGTGATCACCCCGTAGTTCGGACCATTCGCCAGCTCCTCCGTGGTCGGGTGCAGCTCGGGGCCGTTCTTGGTAGCCGCCATGCTTCGTACACCTCCTCTTTTACAGGTTTAAGAGGGGCGTGGACGCCCCTGTGTCCGCACTCTACCCGCGGGGAACGCGCCAAAACCAGAGGAATCGAAAGAACCAGCACCCCAAGTTCTCTAGCCCTAGGTTCTGGCGGACCGGGGTCTTTCGGGGCTCCGGTCCGCTGCCGACCAAACAAGAACTCGTCGGATCCCCTAACGGCCTCGCGCCACCCGCCGAACGATTACCGAGGCGAGTACGACCGAAGTCGCCGTCGTTCCTGCCCTTAGCGCTGCTCTCAAAACGTCGTCTTTGATCCCCCTCTGTTCGGGCACGAGATCTTCGATAAACCGTTTGGCAACCAGGCGGCTCAGGAGGACGCCTATTCCTGTTGCCAGGAGGGTTTCTAGCCGCTGCTGTGTTTGCTCGTCCATGTGGCTCCCCTTCTTGTATGGCCAACCCTAATTGCTTTTATCCCTAGGATCATAGAAATCGAAACCTGTAGGATCGGCCGGAGTGGGGAGTAGGGGTTTTCCCGACTCTCCACTCACACGGCGAGGCTAGTCTGAGAGGAACCTTTCGGCTTCGTCTAGCTGTCCGGTCTTCTCCAGAGCACTTCTCAGAAGCGCGCGTCCTTCCTCGCGCTCCGGGCCGCCTACCCGCCGATAGAGGGGCGCATAGGCTTGCTAACGCTGTTCTTCGACTACGAATCCGAGTACGCGACCGACGGACTGGTGGTGGGAGACGCATTGGCTTCTCTGGGAGTTCAGGCGCCAAGCTCGGGAGCGAGGGCTTCCCGAGTTGATAAGAATGCTCGAGCCCTTGAGAGAGGTGCTCAGCTCCTACAGGTGGAAGCCAGCCCACCTAACCCGGTAACCGTTGCCGGGTTACAGAGTCGGGCTGGGATCCTGCGGGGTTCCGCCCCCGATTGTGGTATAATTAATAATGTAGTCGAAGATGTGGGTTTTATGGTGACCGAAGCGCCGCCCTCGACAAGAGGAGCGGCTTTTTTATTGCGGTGGAGCCCCGGGAACAAGAAAGGTGGGCTCCAATACATGGCCCAAGGAACGGTTAAGTGGTTCAACGACGATAAAGGCTACGGCTTTATCTCCCCGGACGAGGGTGGCGAAGACCTCTTCGTTCATCACAGCGGGATAGCAGGCAGCGGGTTCAAGTCGCTCGAAGAGGGTGCCAAGGTCTCCTACGAGGCGACCCGTGGCCAGAAGGGCATGCAGGCGGACAACGTCTCCCTGGCCTAACCAGCCGGTAACCGCATAGATGGTGAGGGCCGGAGACCTTCGAGTCTTCGGCTCTTTTTTATGTATAGACTCATAAATGGCAAGAATTGCCGTCCTCTTATCAAAGAGGACAACCCTGGACTTTGGCGTTTCTTACGATGTCACCTTATCTCCTGTGCGCTCTGCCAGCTGCGCGAGCTCCGCAGCGTGGCGTCCCAGTGCTTCCCCGAGCTCGGGCGGGCTCTTCACCACGAACGGGCAGAAAAGTCCCGCTAAAACGCGCGCCATCCCGTCCAGGTTGTTCGCAGTACAGCGCATCAGCACTCCTCCTTTCGCCTCTTCCAGGGCAGCCAACATAGGCGTTACCTGCTCCCGGGCACGCTCCATGCTCGTCTTCAACAGGACCTCGACCTCCCACGGTCCGTGCGCGTTCGCCACCGCCCCGAGCACCGCCTCCGGGGCGTCCAGTTCGGAAGGGCGCTCGAAGGCTTCTTCCAGAACTTCTGCTTCGAGCATCCTGTCGAGCCTGAAAAGGCGCAAGCCTTTCCGCAGGTGGCAGTGACCGAAGAGATGCCAGCGCCCCTCCCTCTGCAGCAAGGCATAGGGATTCACCACCCTCCGGGTCTCCTCGCGCCGGACGGATCGGTAGCGTAACCGGACCTGCCGTCTTTGGCCCACCGCGCTGGCAAGTTCCGAGACCACTTCGCTATCCGGTGGGGTCGCGGGCGGCACCACCGACAGGATGACGGTCTGCTCCAACACTCTCAGACGCTCGCGTAGGGCCTCGGGCATTACCCGCTCGACCTTCGCCAAAGCACCCTCGACCGCCGGGGCCGCGCCCGACAGACCGAGCTGGCGCGCGGCCAGAAGCCCGAGCGACAACCCCAGCGCCTCCTCGTTGGTGAACATCAAAGGTGGCATCTTGTAGCCCGGCCTCAAGGAGTAGGCGCCATACCGGCCCCGCTCCCCCTCCACCGGTATCCCCATATCCTGCAACGTCAGGATGTAACGGCGCACCGTGCGCCTGTTCACCTCCAGCTTTCTGGCAAGCTCCGCGCCCGTCATCCTGCGCGCCTGCAAAAGCTCCAGGACCGTCAACACCCTGGCCGTAGGACGATGCATCTCGCCTCCTTCCAAACCACCCAAAAATCTTCCGAAATTCTTCCAATTAGGACCAAGTATGACCCCTTACTCCGGTACCCTCAAGGGGCGACGGAAGCGAACGAGGAGGACGAAAGATGCTACGGGGACTCACCACCGTCAGTTTTTGGGCGGCTGATCTGGAGGCGGCAAAGAAGTGGTACGCCGAGCTGTTGGGCATAGACCCGTACTTCGAACGATCCGGGCCTGACGGCCGCCCGGGATACGTGGAGTTCCGCCTCGGCGACTACCAGCACGAGCTCGGCCTGATCGACAGCCGCTACGCGCCCCGCGGTTCGGCGACGGGCCCGGCCGGTGCCGTAGTGTACTGGCACGTCGACGACGTTCCCGCGGCCCTCGAGAGGCTGCTATCCATGGGGGCGGAGGAGCACGAGGCGCCCGCGGACCGCGGCGGGGGGGGTTCGTCACCGCGTCGGTGGTCGACCCGTTTGGGAACATCCTGGGCGTCATGTACAACCCGCACTACCTGGAGGTTCTGGGCTCGACCAGAAAAGCGTGACCCGCGCCGCCGGAGGATCGCCGGCCACGAGCGGTGCGCGGTGAGAACCGGCAGGAAGAACCGGTCTCGTCGGGTGCGTGCCACAGCTGGTCCGGGGCTGAGTGTCCCCGATCCGAGCGACTTGCGTTCCTGATGACTACTGGGCCAGGACCTATTCGGGACCCTGGCCCTTGGTCGTGGTATACTAAGTAACGTAAATAACGATTGAAGGTTTTATAGTGACCGAAACGCCGCTCGACAGAAGAAGCGGCTTTTTTATTGCGATGGAGCCTGAGAGAGAAGGAGGGCTTCAGCGTATGACTCAAGGAACGAGCAAGGCTCAAGGAACGGTCAGGTGGTTCAGCAACGAGAGCGACCACGGTTTTGTCTGTCCGGATGATGGAGGCCAGGATGTCCACGTGCGCCGGGAGCATATAGTGGGTGGTGGGGCCGAGGTGCTCGATAAGGGCGACAGGGTGAACTACGATATGTCTGAGGACGCGGGAGGCTTGTGGGCGAGGAACGTCTCTAAGGAGGAGCAGCGCCGCTACTCGTGGCGGGATGATTGCCTGGAGCGGCACGAGGGCAAAGAGGCACGCCACGAATACTATGCGCGGCTAGGGGAAAGCGAAGGGGTATGAGGAGCCTGTCGAAACGGCGGCAATCGGACACCAACCACCCGGCCTTCGCCCGGTACGAAAAGATGCTTGCGGGACTCGAGGCGTTGGAGAGTAAGGCACAAGAGGTACGTCACAGGGTGCAGGCGAGAAGGAAGCTCATCTCCTAAGGGAGGAGCTGGCGCTCCGGCCCTGCTCTTGTGCAAAAGGACCTGTTGCAATGAGGTAGGGGTGCTTGAACCGATCCGAAGATGGGAAGGGTGTGGATTTCATGGCGCAAGGAAGAGTAGATTGGTACAGCGCTAACCTGGGCCACGGCTTCATTTTGTCGGAGGACGGGGCCACGAAGGCCTTCGTGCGCCGTAAGGACATAGTGACCGGCGAGGAGGAGAACCTCGAGAACAACGACAAGGTTTCCTACGAGGTGATCCAAGGCACGGAGGGACCGGAGGCGAGGAACGTCTCCAGGATCTAGCCGGTCAGCGGTTCGAGCTCGGGTTTGCGAGAGAATTTCCGTCTTTGGCGGCGGCGCGAAGCAAAGCTAACAGCCGACGGCTAAGAGCTTTCCCCGAGTAAGCCTTCGGCTTCCCCTAGTTGCCCGGTCTTCTCCAAGGCCCTCTTCAGCAGGGCGCGTCCCTCCTCGCGCTCCTCGGGGTCACGGGACTTTTCCTCGATGGTTTTTATGCTCTCTTCGATGTTGTTGGGGTCGAATATTATGTCCGGGAGGCCGATGATGACCTCCCGGATCTGGCGAAAGATGAAGTCCGGTTCGCCGGCGTAGACCCAGCTGTGGCGGGCGAGGACCCACGCCCAGCCCTTCATGCGGATGGTGTTCTCGATGTCCTCGTCCTCGAGGTCCATCATCTCCATCCGCATGCGGTGCTCGGTGATGAGCTCGGGCCTTATGCGTACGAGGGCGGGCATGGGATCTAGTTTAGATCAAACCCTCCTGCTCGAGGTAGTCCCTGGCCACGTCCTCGGGGTCCTCCTGCTCTATGTCCACCCGGCCGTTTAGCTCGCGAATCGCATCTACGTCAAGCGTCTCGGTGACGGAGTTGAGGATGTCCTCTATCTCGGGGTTCTCTTCGAGCACGTCGTTCCTGACCACGGGGGCCGGGTAGTAGAACGGCCAGATGCTCTTCTCGTCCTCGAGTATCGTGAGTTCGGGGGAGGTTAGCTGGCCGTCGGTGAGGAAGCCGACCCCGACGTCGGCCTCGCCGTTCTCCACGCCCTGGTACCTGAGACCGAGGTCGTTCGCGGTGATGATGTCCTCGAACTCGTCGATCCCAGGGTAGTTCTCGACCATGTTAGGGTAGCCGTCTTCCCGGTCCTGGAACTCGGAGAACGTTGCGAAGGTCAGGTTGGGGGCGGCATCCGCCAGGTCGTTGAGGGTCTGGAGACCGTACTCCTCGGCGACGTCGTTGCGGACGAAGATACCGTAGTTGTTGTTGAAGTCCGCGTAGGGCAGCATCGTGTCGGCGGGGTCGCGTTCGGCGTAGCGGCTTCTGGCCTCCTCGTAGGTCTCTTCGGGGGTCGCCGGATTCTCACCCTCGTAGCCCAGGAGCGCGACGAGCGCCGTGCCGGTGTACTCGGGGTAGAAGTCGATCTGGCCGTCTTGGAGGGCTCCGTCGGCGATCTGCTCGGAGCCCAGGTTGAGCTGGCGCTCCACCGTGAAGCCGTTCGCTTCGAGGGTCTGGGCGTAGAGCTCGCCGAGGATGAACTGCTCGGTGAAGTTCTTCGAGCCGACGGTCACCGAGGGACCGCCTCCCCCGCCCTGTCCGCCGCCACCGCCGGCGTTGCCGCACCCCGAGAGCGCGAGCACGAGCGCGACCAGCAGCGCTACGCTAAAGGTTGCCTTGAGCTTCATCAATCGTCTCCTTCTCTTCTAGCGGTCTTCTGCATGTCTATTTGTTGCGGCGTTCGCGGGCGACGAGCAGGCCCCTCGGGGTGAAGCTCCTCTCCAGGAAACCGAAAGAGACCTCCGTGATGATCGCCAGGACCGCGACGGCCAGGGAGCCGCCGATCTGGACGGCCAGGTCGTTGCGCTGGAAGCCCAGGACTATGAGGTCCCCCAGGCCCCCGCCGCCGATAAACGTGGCCAGAGTGGCGCTCGCCACGACCTGCACCGCGGAGGTGCGGATGCCCGCGAAGATCACGGGCAGGGCGATGGGGAGCTGTATGCGGCCCAGGATCTGCCCGCCCGAGAGCCCCATCCCTTTGGCTGCGTCTATCACCTGCGGGTCGACCTGGCGGAGGCCGGTCGAGGCGTTGATCAGGATCGGTGGTATCGCGAGCAGCACGAGCGCTACGAGCGCCGTGTCGAATCCGAAACCCAGGAGCGGGAAGACGAGCGCGAGGATCGCCAGCGACGGTACCGCGCGTCCTATGTTCCCGGTGTTGACGGCCAGGGCCGAGGCTAGCGGGGAGCGGTACACGATGAGCGCCACGGGCAGCGCTATGGCGACCCCGATCAGGAGCGCCACCACCGAGAGCTCGACGTGTACGAGGAGCTGGTTCAGGAAGTCCGGGCGTTGGAATACCTCGAGTATGCTCCCCATGCGCTAGGCCCTCCTCGCCCGCGCCCAGGGTCTCAAGTACCGCTCGACGGCCAGGAGCAAGAGGTCCGCGAGCCCAGGCCGCCGCCGCTGATGTACGCGCCGATGGTCGCGATGCCGATTATGGTCACGGTCGCTATGCGCACGCCGGCGACGATGACCGGCAGCGCCAGCGGGAGCTCGACCTTGAAGAGGATCTGGCGGGCGGTAAGTCCCATGCCGCGCGCGGCGTCCTTCGTCTCCTCGGGCACCGAGTCCATCCCCGCGACGACGTTGCGGATCAGGACGAGGAGCGAGTAGGCGACGAGCGCGATGATGACCGCCCGCGGCCCGAGACCGATGCCGGGGATCGTGACGAGCAGCGCGAAGGCCGCCAGGCTCGGTATGGAGAATAGGAGCCCGGTGATAAACGTGACCGGCGGGTAGGCCTTGCGGTAGCGCGAGACAAATATGCCGGTGGGCAGCGAGATCAGGAGCGCTATCGCTATCGAGACGGACGAGAGGTACACGTGGCCGATGACCGCCGGGATGATCTCGTCGGAGAGGTTGTTCGACACCCAACCCCAATCGAACAGCCGCGGCCCGAGCTCCTGGAGGGCCACCAGGGGGCCGCCCACGAAGCTACTCATCGCGCTGCCCGGCTTCGGCCCGGCTGCTGAGACGCCGGATGGTCTCTATGCTGAGGGTGCCGCGTATCCTGTCTTCTGAGTCCGAGACGACGACCCCGCGCTCGACGCCGGACCCTATTAGCTCCGAGAGCGCGTCCCTGAGGGTCATCCGCTCCCTCAATCGCGGCAGGTCGCCGTTGCCGTTGGGCGGGTCGAGCTCCGCGTCCGAGACGCGCAGGAGCGAGAGCATCTTGAGAACCCTGTCGGCGCCCACGAACGAGGAGACGAACTCGGAGTTGGGGGCGGCGAGGAGGTTCTCCGGGGTGTCGTACTGGGCGAGGATGCCACCCTCTTTTAGGATGGCGATCTTGTCGCCCATTTTTATTGCTTCGTCGATGTCGTGGGTGACGAAGTTGCTGCCCGCCGGAGAGCTCGGCCGGGTAACGATCGCGGCACTGATCGGGGTCGAGCCTGACGAGCTCCAACAGCTCGTCTACCCGGGCCGTTATCCGGTCCTTATCCCACTCGAGGAGCTGGGGCACCGTGGCGATGTTGTCGGCGATGGTGCGGTGAGGGAAGAGGCCTATCTGCTGGATCGCGTACCCTATCCCGCGCCGCAGCCTCGTGCCGCTCATCTCGGTATTAGGCTCGCCGTTGATAAGGATCTCGCCTTCGGACGGTTCGATCAGGCGGTTCACCATGCGCATGCTGGTGGTCTTGCCGCACCCCGAAGGACCCACCAGAACGCAGATCTCTCCTTCGAGTACCTCGAAGGAGAGATCGTTGACCACCGGCTGCGAAGAACCGGGGTAAGTCTTGCTGACGTGCCTAAACTCGATCATTGCATCTCCTATGCGCCCACGGATAGTACTCGTCACGCTCGACCACGCGTGTCCTACCGATTCCCTTCACCATTCCTCCAATCCACAAGGACCAAAACTTTGCGAAGTATACGCCATCACTTAAGACTTCCCATGCGAACACGAAGGTTACAGCGCTCGGTTTCGGTTCTCTGTCCCGGTCCGCGGCCCGAAGCTCGCAGGTCGCTATCTTCGCCCGACGCCCAGGAGCAAGAAGAGGATGAAGTACCCGCCGGCGGCGGCGAGGCCGATGAAGTAGAGGCCGCTGGTCTCGATGGTCTGGCGCTGCTCCGCGGAGGTCGGGAGGGCGTCTATCACCACCTCGGCCGGGATTTCGATCAACCGCCCGAGGCCGTATATGCCACGCGTGAGGCCGTTCAGGTTTTCCTCGATACCCGTGTAGACGAGCCCCAGATGAACCAGGATCACGAGGATCATAAACGCCAGTATCGTCCTCAACAGCACCAAAACGAGCCCCCTCTTCTCCCCGACCCGGCGGACCGCTCGCGCTGGGCCTCCGTAGCCTCCTCCGCTAGATCCAACGCACACGCGAGGCGCCACAGAAGGCACTCTAGTCGGACTACCCCGAATCCGATCTTCCCCACGAATCTCCTCCGAACCGCGTGAGATGCTCCATGCGCCGGGAAGTATACTGTTTCTTGGACCGGGGCCGCAGCCTCTACCGTGGTCCGCTCCGGGAGACGGCGTCTAGCGCTACTTCCGGGTCCGCGCCCTGCCAGAGAACCAGCGCCTCGACGCCTCCAAGAGTTGCTCCGCTCCCGCCCAGGGAGATCTTTGCGGCTTCTCCGAGCGAGGGCGCTTCTTCTTCGCACCCGCGTTTGCTGGGCTCGTTCTTCTGCTCTTGGGCTGTTCCTTGGAGCCGTGACGTTCCAGGGCGAGCGCCGCCCCGGCGATGACGAAGCAGAGCGCGCCGACGAGCGGCGTAGGCTTCGAGCGCCTCACGCTGCTCGCGCGCGCGGGGTAATTCGTCCTCCGGGTCGGTCCTGATGTAGGTCGCAGCTCGCGCCACGCGGACGATGATAGCATGCAGTGCGTCTGGTATGATCTTGACGACGCGTCGGGACGTGGCGCAGTCTGGTAGCGCACTCGGCTGGGGGCCGAGTGGTCGCCGGTTCGAATCCGGCCGTCCCGACTTTTTCGCGGGCTCGAAACGGACCCCGCGGGCAACGGACGCACGAAAGGCCGGAGGGTTTTGGAGACTGTTTACCTGTTGCTGGGCATCATAGGGTTCTTGGCCCTTATCGCCGCCTTCTTCTTCGGCGGGTTCGTGGTTCTGGACTTCCTCTTCAGCCGCTCCGAGGGAGACCGGTAGCCCGCGAGGAGTCCGGGCTCGCCCACCACGCAACCTAACGCCCTTTGAGCGGTCCATGATCCCAGCGCTCAACGATCTCCGTATCGTCGAGCTTTCGTGCCTCATCCTCCACGAGGCCCACGACACCGCCCGTCTCGCCCGCGTGCGCGAGGACATCGCGGACGAGGGCGTGCAGCGCAACCCCGTCATCGTCGCCCCCTATACGGACCGGTATCTCCTCCTCGACGGCGCCCACCGGGCACGCGCCCTGGGTGAACTCGGCTGTCGCTTCGCCCTGGTGCAGGTCGTCGAGCTCCCCGGGAGAGCCGGGAGCTGGGGCCACCTGCTCGCCGACGCGGGCCTTGAGGAGGCGCTCCGCTCCATCGAGGAGATCGAGGTTTCGGAGACGGAGCCCGAACGGGGCTGTCTCGCCGAGGCGCGGTTTTCCGGGGGCGAGAAGCTCTTCGTCAGGGCCCGGGAGGAGGGGATCGTGCCGGCCGTTCGTGCCTTGTGGGCGTTGCGGAAGGTATACCCGGAAGGCGGCGTGGTGCGCCGCGTGGACCCGGGTAGACCCGTCGGGCCGGCGGTGGGGGAGGCGG
>JAIVIG010000537.1 GCA_020200675.1 Actinomycetota bacterium | reverse complement strand
CGGTAGTTTGTTGAAGTGAGGTAATAACCGTGCTTCAATGGTGGCGACAAGGAGGAGGAGGCGCCGCTATGACCAAACGACTGCCCGTCAATCCGGCTCCTGGCCCGCTGGAACACTACGCTGAGCGATTCGACGATCTCTTCGGCAGGGCTCGTGCCCAGCGCGAAGGTTTTAGGCGCTATCTGGAGGGGCTTCTGCTCCCCGCCGAGCGCAACAAGACTTTGACGGCTTTGGCTAACACCGAACCCCTGGCAGGAGCGCAGCGCAAGGAAGCGCAGAGTTTGCAATGGTTCCTCTCCGAGTCCGGCTGGGATTCACAAGAGGTCAACGGGCGCCGCCTTGAACTCTTGATCGAGGATCCGGCGACCGCTCCGAACGGAGAGGGCGTTTTGGTAATAGACGAGCACGGGGATCGCAAATGGGGCAAAAAGACCGCTCACGTGGGCAAGCAGTGGCTGGGCAACATCGGCAAGACCGACAATGGGGTGGTGAGCGTAAGCACTCTATGGGCGGACGAAGGAGTGTATTGGCCTCACGACTTCGAGCCTTACACTCCGGCGCATCATTTCCAGGGCGGCAAGAACGACCCGAAATTCCGCACCAAGCTGAAGATAGCCCGAGAGCTCGTGATGCAGGCCGTGGAGGAGGGCATCCCGTTTCGGGCGGTGGTGGCCGACTCATTTTATGGAGAGGATGAAGAGTTCAGGTGGACTCTGAGGGACCTTGGCGTGGGCTTTGTACTCGCCCTGAAGCCCTCGCACGGCTGGTGGCACCGCGAGGGCGAGGAGATAGGCGCGCTGTGGGAAGCCGCTCTGGGTACCGGGTGGGAAGGCCCGGACTCGCTGGGAGAGTGGACGAGGGTGGAGCGCCGTTTCAGCGATGGGCACATCGAAGAGTGGTGGGCGCTGGAGGTGGAGGCGGGTCCTTATGGCCCCGAGAGAGCCCAGCGAGCAGTCGTGGCCACCACCGATCCCGAAAAGCTGCCCGAGAGGAAGACATGGTATCTGGTCACCAACCTGCCCCATCCCGACTCCGAGCACTCGGGAGAGGGCGATCCGGCAGCGGCCGACCTCGCGGAGGTGGTACGCCTGTACGGGCTTAGGATGTGGGTGGAACAGAGCTACAAGCAGGTCAAGCACACCCTGGGATGGAGCGACTACCAGGTCAGGAGCGACCTCGCCATGAGAAGGCACTGGCAGCTGGTGTGCTGCGCTTTCTCGTTGTGCTGGTGGGCTTACGGACGCCTGCCAGCTTCGCTAGACGAACTGGCCGAGACGCAGAACCCTACTATCCCGTCCGAACCGACGGGAAGGGGGAAAAAGGCGGCCCCTGGTATCCTGGCCGAAGGCGTTGAGGGCGGTGAGAGGGTGGCTGGAGCCGTGGATAATGCTCGGGCGATACTGGAGAGCATTTACCGATCTGCCCCCGCCCAAAGAGTTGAGAGTGCTGCTTGAGCGAGTGTTCGCGGGCGAAGGGATCTACCTCTATGTCCATTAACAACAAACTACCGATAAGGGGCCGCAGACGAGGCTGAAGGACCTCCGGCATCTCCATACCAGACCCTTCCTGCGGCGGCGCTGGTGGAAATGGTAG
>JAIVIG010000333.1 GCA_020200675.1 Actinomycetota bacterium | reverse complement strand
GATACTGAGAAGCCGGTCAGTAGACTAGCTTTTCGATCGGCATGGCCTTCAGATATTGTTATTCCTGGCAAACAAACTAGTAAGGCGCAGCTGGAAACTTGGGTACCTGTTCCCCAAGACGGCAGCAGTGGTCCTTATGTGATCTGGATCGAGTTATACACAGTTGTCAATGAGCAGGAGAGGCGCCTGGCTTCGGACGAAGAGATGATAGGTGCGTAATGGAGAGGTTGGGCATGAGCCGTTTTTGGCTAGTGAAAGCGAAGAAAACATTGCTGTTAGTCACCATATTCGTCCTTTTTATCGCTCTACTAGCGAGCTGTAGCAGCGGCACTGACGAAGGTAGCAAAGGTTCTAACAAAGAGGAGGCGTCAACCTCAGGTTCCAAAGACCGAAGCGAAGGAGAAAACACAGATTCTAGCGAAGAAGCAGCTTCATCGGATTCTAAAGATCAGGACCGAGGAGAAGACAAAGCCTCTAGCGAAGAAGTAGCTTTGGCATCAGGTTCCGAAAACCGAGACGAAAGAAGTGGCAAAGGTTCTAATGATAAAGTAGCATCACCGAACTACCCGAATCCCCCACCGCAACCTGCTTTCATCCCAGCGCGTGGGATTCCACAAGCAGGGCATGGGTGGTACCACCCTGACGTGGACGGTGATGGAGCTGGTTCGGGCTATTCCGCGGAATACCAGATAGATCAACAGCCGCCCGGCTGGGTAAGTTACAACTATGTTCACTGGGATAACTGTCCGGAAACGCCTAACCCAAATCAAGAGGATTCCGACAACGATGGGTGGGGTGATTTTTGCGACCCTGAACCTTTCATACCTTACAACCCTAACCAAGCGAGGTAGCGGCAAGAGTTCTTAGTTAGCAGCCGCGTCTATAGAGCATCTGTTATAGCTGCGGACCTCGTAGACGGTAGCCACCGTGCTCGAAGAAGCCGTGAGCGTCTCTCATGGTGACCGCCGAGATTGCCACCCCCAGTGCTTCGATCAGAGCCTCGCGAGTTCTGGCTCTAGCCTTCCGGAGAAGGTCCTTGATCTTCGAGAAGGCCTCTTCGATGGATTGAGATCGGGCGAGTAGGGCGGCAGATACACAAGTTCACAACCTTGCCTCTCGATCAACTCGCGCACCCTATCTCCCTTGTGGGCAGAGAGGTTGTCCATCAACACAACCTGCCCACTCTTGAGTGCCGGAGTCAGAAAGTGCTCCACGTAGGTCTCGAACACTTCCTTGGTCGTCGATCCTTCGATGGCCATCGAAGGTCCCATACCCTCCAAGCTCATGCTCGCCAAGAGCGACGTGTTCTTGCCTCTGTTTCTTGGCACTTTGAAGAACGCCCTCTGTCCATGGGGCGAGTAGCCATACGAAGGGGCGAGTGAAGTATGGGTGCCCATCTCATCGACGAATACCAAGCTCCGGCCGTCGAGATCGCCGACCAAAGAACGCCAAATGAACCTCAGCCACTCGTCCCTCTCACTTGCTCGTGCTGATCTTTTTTCGACTCTGAGCGAGGCGCACCTTGATCGCCCGGCAGATTGTCGCCTCGCTCACCTCAACCCCACAGATCCCATAGAGGAATTCGCTCCTCAGTCTGTGGTAACCCAGGGACGGGTCTCAATATCTTCCTCGAGCAGCCGCATAGCGCTCTCGTCAAGCTTCGGAGGAGAGCCGGGAGCCTTCTTGGGGACAAGAGTGCCCTCCTCGTCGAGCTGCTTGAGGTAGCGTCTGACCGTCGAGCGGTTTACTCCAAACCTACGGGCGGTCTCGCTCTTAGAAACGCCCCTGCTTACTGACTTCACTATCTTGGTGCGCAGGTCTATCGAATAAGCTTTCACGCATCCATGATGCTGTTGGTGCAATGTCATCGCAAGGTGCTGTGAGAGGTCAGCATTCAGCAATCAGCAAGAACAAAAGCTGACTGCTGACGGCGCGATTTGCGGGAGGTCATCCTTCCGCAAGCCGCTTTAGAGACAGGCTCTCGCGATCGACGAGAACGCAACGGCCGCTGCCACACCGTATCTGCTGTTGCCTGGCAAAGCACTCTATACCCGAACGTATCAGTCGCCGGTCATCGGCGTGGCGCCCGGCGACCGGTAGAGGTACCTGCTCTCCGGGCTTTCACCCAATTGGTACTTCCCTATGGTCAACGTCGCCTCGTTCAGCCTGCGGCACCCGCGCAGCCCGGTACGAGAGACAGGTGTTCCTCGTTGTAGCCTTACGATTTCCGGGCCAGCTCGCGCTCGATGGCGGGCTGGTCGAAGCCGACGATCCACTTGCTGCCTATTTTGATGACCGGCACACCCGCCTGGCCGGTCTGCTTCTGGATCGTGCGGGCGGCCGACGCGTCGCGCTCGACGTTGACCTCCCGGAAGGGGACGCGGCTCTCTTTGAAATACTTCTTCGCTCTGCGGCACCACGAACAGGTCGTGGTGCTGAACAATACGACCTTTGCCATCTCTTTCTCCTCTGCTCCGCATAAAGCCCGTACGATCCCGCAACGCGCGGGGCTACTCGCTCTGGTCGAGCTCGGGCAGCCTCTCGCGGGCTTCCCTTACCTCCGCGTCGTCGGGGTTGTGCCGCAGATACCCGTCGGCCTCGGCGGGCAGGGTCGCGTCCTCGGGCTTGGGATCCCGCAGCCGCGCCAGTAGCTCCTGTCGGTCGGACCGAAGGTCCTTCGGATCGTAGGATTCTCCCATGACTTTATTCTAACGGAGGCTCTCCCAGAAGGGAGACAGGGCCTTGCGCGCCGCTTCGACTGGCCTCGTGTCACCCGAGTACTCCCAGGCGGGTGGTTCTTCCTCGAGCCCCTGTATGGTGGCGGCGACGCTCTCGGTGAGGGCGTTCAGGTTGTAACCACCTTCGAGCAGGAACACGGGAGGCACCGCCTCGACCTCGCGGGCCAGGGCCGCGAGCCGTGACGCGAAGCGCCCGAAGGAGGCCGACTCCAGGCGCATCCCTCCCAAAAGGTCGTCGGAGTGGGCGTCGTAGCCGGCGGAGACGAGGAGTAACTCGGGGCGATACTCGCGTAGGATCGGGACGAAGAAGCCGGCGAACGCCTCCGCGTAGACATCCTCTCCGGAGCGCCCGGGCAGGGGCACGTTCGCCGTAAAGCCCCGTCCTCTGTCCTCCCCGACCTCGCGGGCGTCGCCGGTGCCGGGGTAGAAGGGGCTCTGGTGGACCGAGAGGTACAGGACGTCGCCGTTGGCGTAGAAGATGTCCTGGGTGCCGTTGCCGTGGTGGACATCCCAATCGAGGATGGCCACCCTCTCGACGCCACTCGAACGGGCGTGCTCGGCGGCTACGGCGGCGTTGTTCAGCAGGCAGAAGCCCATCCCGTAGCCCCTGCCGGCGTGGTGACCCGGGGGGCGGGAGATGGCGAAGGCCGCCGTCCCGGAGAGGGCGCCCTCGGCCGCCTCTATGGCGGCCCCGCTCGCCAGGGTCGCGGCCTCCCAGGAGTGCGCGTTCAGGGCCGTGTCGAAGTCTACGTAGCCCCCGCCCGACGCGGCGAGCTCTTCGAGTTGGTCCAGGTAGGCCGGCGCGTGGACCGCTTCGAGGGCCGGCCTCGGAGCGGGTTCGCAGGGGCGGTGCTCCACCTCCACGCCGGCCCTCTCGGCTTCTTCGACCCCGGTCAGCGCCGCTGGGAACCTCTCCGGGGACTCCACGCCGGCCATGTGGTTCACATGGCGCTCGGAGGCGGGATCGCTGTAGACGTGCAACTCTACCTCTTCGGTGGATGGCCCAGGGCTTCGAGGATATCCTCGGTGATCTCGGGTACCTCCTGGCCCGCATCTACGACGGTGAGAATGCCCTGCTCGTCGTAGTGTTCCTTGATCTCTTCGGCCTCCTCGCGCCAGGACTCCAGCTGGCGTCGCAGGGCCTCCTCCGTGTCGTCGTCGCGCTGCACGAACGGCCCGGGGTCCTTGCCCTCGTTCGGGTCCGGCGGGGGATCGTTCTCCAGGTGGTAGACCCTGCCGGTCGCCAGGCTGTGCCGCCTGCCGCTGCTGACCCGTTCGATCAGCTCCACATCGCTGGGTCCTTCGAGGAAGATCACCTTGTCCAGGCCGATGCCACGGTTCTCTAGCTCTTCGTCGAGCATGCGGGCCTGGTTTATGGTGCGCGGACAGTCGTCTAGGATCCAACCTCCCGCGGGCTGGAGGTGGGGCAGTATCAACTCCAGGATCTCGTCGTCAGGGACCGGCTCGCCCTGGTCGCTGTAGCGCTTTAGCTCCTGCCCGAGCTTCGTGTCTGCCTCGATCTGGTCCCGAACCAGGTCTCCCGTCGCGATCCGGGTCCAGTTGAGCGCCTCCGAGACCCGCTGGGCCTGGGTCCCCTTGCCGGTCCCCACGGGGCCGAGCAACGATATCTTCACCTCGACACCTCCTCTTTTTTTATTCGTCCTTCCGGTCGCGCACAGCCCGTGCACCGGGCGACCCATGATCCCATCATGCACATCATAACGGGGTTGGACACCCGAGCCCACCCCACAGAGATATCTCCCCGCGTGGCTGCTAGAGTTTGTGGGTTAACATCTCTACCGAACAGAAGACACTTACCGAGGAGTTCGTAAGATGCAGCGGGAAGACAGGCGGGTGCTGGGGCGCGAGACGCGAGGACCTATCGGGGCGGAACAACTGGACATGGTGCCGTGGAACCACGCCGACACGGACGCCGTCGTAGAGTTTTCGACGGACGAGCTCACGGCGATCTGCCCCGTGACCGGACAGCCGGACTTCTACGAACTGAAGTTGAGCTACCGTCCGGGTCCGCGACTCCTGGAGTCGAAGGCGATGAAGCTCTACCTGTGGAGCTTCAGGGACAGGGGCATGTTCGCGGAAGACATGGCCGCCACGCTCCTCAAAGATCTCGTCGCCGCTTGCGACCCCGCGGAGATGACCGTGGACCTCACCCAGAAAGTACGGGGCGGGCTGAAGATACGAACCGTCGTCCGTCATGAAAGCCATCAGCAGTCAGCCGACAGCAGTTAGCTAAGGACTGGTCGTGCGGGAAACGCCGACGTAACGTGAACTCTCCACTCTGCATGCTCGTTGTGTTATCTCTGGAGGAGCATCGCTGACTACCGTATAAGAGCTGGCAACTGATAGCTAACCGATGTCCACGTCGGTCGTGTCCACCTCCAGGACACCGTCGAGGCCCAGGATCTCCCTTACCGACTCGTCGAGGTCTTCCTGCGTCGCTGCCCTACCGCTAAGTTCCACGACGCCGTCTTTTACGGCGCGGACCTCCAGCTCGGTGCCGTTGATGAGGTCCTCCACGTCGTCTTCGAGGGTCTCGTTGTCCTCCATCGCGGGGTCTAGCTCTTCTTCGCCGGTGTCCGGGTCTATGTAGACGTCGTTGCGTGGGTAGCCGGAGTCGACGGTGTTGGTACCCTCGTCTTCCCAGCCGCCTGCCTCATCCGCCTCGCGTTGGGTCTCTTCCGTGGAGATCGCCTCGTCAGGGTCCGTCGGCGTCGTCACGAACTGTCCCTCGTGCTCGTAGTCCTCCACGTCGGACTGCGCGGGCGCGTAGCCCTCCGGCCTCTCCGCGTCACCGAGATGGTCGCCGGGCTCCTCGTCGGACGGGTCCGCGTGAAAGGTAGCGAAGTCCGCGTCCGGGTCCAGGTCCAGCTCCCCGATCGGGATCTCCATTCGCTCTTCTTCGTCCGTCTCCACGACGACGTGCGTCACGTCCCCCGTCGCCTCGTCGGTTAGGACCTCCAGAATCCTACCCACCTCCGTGCCGTCCTGCGTCCGCGCCTCGAGCCCGATCAAGCCCCGCTCTTCCACGCTACAAACCCTCCTGAGTAGCCAATCTTAGTCCACGAAACTACCTTTCTACCCTACCACGCCGGATGCTACCGTCCGCCTTGATCTACCGCCAAAAAGTAATAAAATCTAAGCGTGTCGTACTCAGATTTCAAGTGGTTAGGTTTGGCTGGGTACGGGAATGAGGGATCGGAGAGGCACAGATTTACAGGAGGCTATTTAGCAGATGATATGTGAGAATTGCGGGATCAGGCCGGCGAGCGTGCAGGTCTCTCAGCAGCAGGGAGGACAGCGACAGATGGTCTATCTCTGCAACCAGTGCGCGCGGCAGCTCGAGGTGTCGGCCGGGACGACCCCGACGGCGGCTATCGGGACGGATCACCTGCTCGCCGGCGTCGTGAGCGGTGACAACGACAACGTCGCGACGGAGGCCTTGAGGCGTGCCGGCGCGGACGTGGACGGGATGCGATCCAACTTCAACGAGCATCGGGGCGACCCGGGCAATCAAGTCTACACCTTTACCCCGAGCGCCAAGCGGGCGTTGCAGCTCGCTTTCGGGGCTGCGCGGCAGATGGGCTCGGCCCAGGTCGGGAGCGAGCACCTGCTTCTCGGCCTGCTCGGCGAGGGTGACGGCAACGCCTACCAGATACTCGCCCGCAACGGGGTCGGCGACGCGGACGCCTTGCGGCGTGAGATCGCGCGTCTCCTGCAACAGCGCGGCCAGATGGGGCCGGGCTCTGCGCCCGGCGGTCCCGGCGGCGGTGGCTTCGGTAGTCCGGGTGGTGGCCAGCAGGCCCCGCAGAGCCAGACGCCTACCCTAGATCAGGTCACTCGCGACCTCACCGAGGCGGCCCGCAACGGCGAGCTCGACCCGGTGATGGGCCGTGCCGAGGAGATAGCGCGCTGCGTGCGCATCCTCAGCCGTAGGACGAAGAACAACCCCGCGCTCGTCGGCGAGCCCGGCGTCGGTAAGACGGCCATCGTCGAGGGGTTGGCTCAGAGGGTCGTCGCCGACGAGGTGCCCGAGACGCTCAAGGACAAGCGCGTACTCGCCCTCGACACCGGCGCTCTGGTTGCCGGCACCCGCTTCCGTGGCGACTTCGAGGAGCGGATGAGCCAGATGATCCGGGAACTGCAGTCCGAAGAGCAGAACATCATCCTGTTCATCGACGAGCTGCACACGATCGTCGGGGCCGGTGGAGCCGAGGGCGCC
Organism: Actinomycetota bacterium; assembly: GCA_020200675.1. GTDB lineage: Bacteria > Actinomycetota > Rubrobacteria > Rubrobacterales > Rubrobacteraceae > Rubrobacter_F. The sequence continues at coordinate 5,404 of JAIVIG010000333.1, read as the reverse complement.
GTGAACGCCTCGAACATGCTCAAGCCAGCACTCGCTCGTGGCGAGCTTCAGGTCATAGGCGCGACCACGCTCGACGAGTACCGCAAGCACGTCGAGAAGGACCCGGCGCTCGAGCGCAGGTTCCAGCCCGTGCTCGTGGGCGAGCCGACGGTGGACGAGACCGTGGCGATCCTCTTCGGTCTGCGCGACCGCTACGAGGCACACCACCGCGTACACATCTCGGACGACGCGATCATCGCGGCCGCGCAGCTCGGCGACCGCTACATCACCGACCGCTACCTGCCGGATAAGGCCATAGACCTCCTCGACGAGGCCGCGGCCGAGGTCAGGCTTCGCTCGACGGTGCCGCCGGTGGACGTCAGGCGGATCGAGGAAGAGATAGCGCAGCTGGAGCGCGAGAAGGAGGACGCCGTCCGGGCCGAGAACTACGAGCAGGCCGCCGGCTTCAAGCAGCGCATCGAGCAGCTCAGGCAGGAGCTCGACCAGCAGCAGCAGGGCTGGGCCGGCTCCCGCGAGTCGAACGCCCCCGAGGTTACGCGTGAGGACATCGCCCGCATCCTCGAGGAGTGGACCGGCGTGCCCGCGACGAACATCATCCAGGAGGAGGCCGAGAGGCTGCTGAACTTGGAGGCCGTGCTGCACGAGCGGGTTATCGGCCAGGACCGGGCCGTCAAGGCCGTCGCCGAGGCAATTCGCAGGGCGCGGGCCGGCGTCAGCGACCCGAACCGTCCCGTCGGCAGCTTCATCTTCCTCGGACCCACGGGCGTCGGGAAGACCGAGCTCGCGCGGACGCTCGCCGAGTTCCTCTTCGGCGAGGAAGATGCCATGATCCGGATAGACATGTCCGAGTTCCAGGAGCGGCACACCGTCTCCAGGCTCGTCGGTGCGCCTCCGGGCTACGTCGGCTACGACGAGGCCGGGCAGCTGACCGAGCAGGTGAGGCGCCGTCCGTACAGCGTGGTTCTCTTCGACGAGATCGAAAAAGCCCACCCGGACGTCTTCAACACCATGCTGCAGATTCTGGACGACGGGCGCCTGACGGACGCGCAGGGGCGGACGGTGAGTTTCGAGAACACGGTCATCATCATGACCTCGAACGTCGGGAGCCAGCACCTCGTCTCCACGAGGCAGTTCGGCTTCACCTCGCGCGACGGCGTGGACTTCCAGGAGACCGAGCGACGGGCGTTGGACGCCCTGGAGCGCTCCTTCCGGCCCGAGTTCCTCAACAGGATCGACGAGATCATCGTCTTCGAGCCCTTGACGAAGGAGAACGTGCTCCAGATCGTGGACATCATGCTCAAGAGGCTCAACAAGCACCTCGAGAGCCAGAAGGTCTCGATCGAGGTCACCGACGTGGCCAAGGAGTTCCTGGCCGAGCAGGGCTACGACCCGAAGTTCGGTGCCAGGCCGCTCGCGAGGGCGATACGCCGGTACATCGAGAACCCGCTCTCCAGCCGCATCATCGGCGGCGAGTTCGACCCCGGCGACACGGTAACCGTCGACCAGGCCCAGGACGGGCGCGACGAACTCGTCTTCGAAACGAGGGTAGCCGCAGCGCAGCAGTAGGGTAAGTTCGAACCGAATTCATGAGGGGCTCCCCGAACGGGGAGCCCTTTTCTCTGCCGAAGGCGGAGTTATCGGTAGTTTGTTGAAGTAGGAGAAGCGCTGTGCTCCAATGGCGGCATAAGGAGGTGCCGCCATGACCAGAAGACTACCCGTGGCTCCGTCCCCCGGTCCGTTGGAGGAGTACGCTACCCGCTTCGACGGCCTCTTCCGCGCTCGTGCTCAACGCGAAGGCTTCCGCCGCTACCTGGAGGGATTGCTGCTCCCCGCCGAGCGCAACAAGACGCTGACCGCCCTGGCGAACACCGAGCCCGTGGCGGGAGCGCAGCGGGGGGAAGCGCAGAGCTTGCAATGGTTCCTGTCCGAGTCCGGGTGGGAGCCCGCGGAGGTCAACGGGCGCCGTCTCGAACTCTTGCTCGAAGACCCGGCGACCGCTCCGAACGGGGAGGGCGTCCTAGTCATGGACGAGCACGGGGACCGAAAGTGGGGCAAGAAGACCGCCCATGTGGGCAAGCAGTGGCTGGGCAACATAGGCAAGACCGACAATGGGGTGGTGAGCGTCAGTAGCCTGTGGGCCGACGAGGGAGTGTACTACCCGCTGGAGGTCGAGCCGTACACGCCCGCGCATCACTTCGAGAAGGGCAAGGCCGACCCCGGTTTCCGCACCAAGCTGAAGATAGCGCGCCAGCTCGTGGAGCGCTCGGTGGCCGAAGGCGTACCCTTTCGGGCGGTGGTGGCCGACTCCTTCTACGGCGAGGACGAGGATTTCAGGGAGGCTTTGGGCGAGCTTGGGGTGGGATACGTGCTGGCCTTGAAGCAATCTCACTCGTGGTGGCATATGGAAGGGACGATCGGCGCGCTGTGGGAGGGGGCCGAGGCGGCCGGGTGGAGGAACGCTGACGATCCGGGGGAGTGGAGGAAGGTCACGCGTGCCTTTCGCGACGGGCACGAGGAAGATTGGTGGGCGCTGGAGGTGGAGGCGGGACCGTATGGTACCGAGAAGGCGCGCAGGGCATTCGTGGTCACCACCGATCCCGAAGGATTGCCCCGCCTCGGCACCTGGTACCTGACCACCAACCTGCCCTCCCCCGGCTCGGAGCGGGCCGAGGAAAGCGAGCTCGCCCCGGCGGGCCTGGCGGAGGTGGTTAGGCTCTACGGGTTGAGGATGTGGGTGGAGCAGAGCTACAAGCAGGTCAAGCACGCCCTGGGATGGAGCGACTACCAGGTAAGGAGCGATCCGGCCATCCGCCGTCACTGGCAGTTGGTTTTCTGCGCGTTCTCGTTTTGCTGGTGGGCCTGCGCAGGAGAGGGATTGGAGTTGGGCGCGCAACCAGGGATCGCCTTCGTCGAAGGCGACGCGCAAGCGGTTCCCGCGACCTCCGGAACGGAGGGGAGGGGGAAAAAGGAGCGAGCGCCCTCCCCTGCCGACGTGGCCGCGAGCGCTGAGGCGGGTAAGGGGGTGGCTGGAGCCCTACGTAATGCTGTGGCGTTACTGGAGAGCGTTTACCGACAGGCCCCCGCCGACGGAGCTAAGGGCGCTGCTTGAGCGGGTGTTCTCGGGCGGAGGTCTCTACCTCTATGTACGTTAACAACAAACTACTGATAAGAGGCTCACTTGTATGCGGATAGATGAGGAGAGAGAAGGACAGATAAGGAGAAAGAGTGAAGAGAGTAGCTGCAGTTCTTGCGGTAGCGACGTTGCTGGTCACGCTGGTCGCTGGGGTCGCGGTCGCGGCGACGTTCCAGTGCACCACGCTCCCCTGCTTTGGCACCAACCAAGCTGATGTGATCACGGAGCGGCAGGGGAACGGCGTCGACGATGAGATCAGGGCCCTAGACGGCGCGGACATCATTGATGCGAGAAACTTCACGAACGACGAGGACAGACTGTACGGCGGCGCTGGAAACGACCGCATCCTCGCCGACGACGGAGACAACCAGGACTTCATCAACTGCGGCAGCGGCAAGAAGGACGTCGCGGTAGCCGACAAGGGCGACAACGTGAGCAAGAAGACCTGTGAGACCGTGAGGCGCAAGTAAAGCTCGTTCTTGCCGGCGGCGGTGAACAACAACCTCGCGGGTCGGTAGACACAACCGGCAGCGATCGTACGAGAGAAGACCGGGGCGCAAGGCCCCGGTCTTTTTTACGCGCTGCCGATGAGAATACCGGAGACGAAGACGAGCGCTCCGCCCAGGATCACCTGCAGAGCGGAGACGAGGAAGCTCATCCGGAAGTAGCGGTAGCGGATAAGGGAGATCACCAACAACTCCAAGCCGACCACACCGAAGGCCACGTACAGCGCAACCCCGACCTGCGGCAGGAGGAACGGCAGCGTGTGCAGGATGCCCCCGACGAATGTCGCCACACCCGTGATGGAGCCGCGCAAGATCGGGTTACCACGCCCCGTAAGCGTCCCGTCGTCAGAGAGCCCCTCCGAGAAGGCCATGCTTATGGCCGCCCCAACCGCCGCCGCCAGACCCACCAAGAATGTAATGCGCGAATCCCCGGTCGCAAAGGCCGTCGCGAACAAAGGCGCTAGCGTCGAGACCGACCCGTCCATCAGCCCGACCAAACTTGGCTGCACGACCTTCAACACGAAGTCCTTGCTGTGCCCCGAAGACGTCATCTCGCGCCCCCCGAGACCCAGCCTCTCCATCAACGCCGCCAAGAGCTCCCACTTCCTCCCGTTGGGCTCACACACTCAACATAACGAATTCTAGCCCCAAATCCCTAAAAATCAAGAACGATTATTGATCTTGATTATGGGAATCGTTAGCAACTGGGAGGGCGTTGTAGTTGTGGGGGAGCGGGGCTGCGGTCGTTGTTGGGAGTGGTTGGCGGTAGGAGGCGTGGGGGCTTTCGGGCCCCCGGCAAGATGCCGGGGGCTCCAAGCGAGACGCCGGGGGCTCCTCGGGATGCCCGCGTTCCCTTTGAGGCGTTGTGGAGGGGTGGAGGGCTCTAGCCCCAGACCTTTGCGGCGGTTTCGACGAGGGCGCGGAGCTTGTACTCTTCGTCTTCGGGTGAGATCTCGTTTCCCACTACGGAGGTCGAGAAGCCGCACTGCGGGCTCACGGCGAGCCTCTCCAGAGGCACGTACCTCGCGGCCTCCCGGATGCGGGTCTCGAGCTCTTCGACGGTCTCGCGCCTCCGGCCGGTCTTGGTGGTGACGAGGCCCAGAACGACCGTCTTGTCTTCGGGTACGTGCCGGAGAGGTTCGAAGTCGCCCGAGCGCTCGTCATCGTACTCGAGGAGCAGCCGGTCGGCCTGTATGCCGCCGAAGATCTGGCGTGATATCGCCTCGTAGGAGCCCGACGAGAGCCAGCGGCTCCCCTGGTTGCCCCGGCACAGGTGGAACCCGAAAGAGATGTCCGGATGTTTCGCGTGGCCCCTGATCACGTGGTTGTCGAGCTCGATGCCTTTGGAGAGCCAGCGGTCCAGGTCCCACCCTCGCTCTTCATAGAAGCGGCGGGTCTTCTCTTCGAGGAGCAGCGGGTACTGGGGCGCATCCAGTTGGACGTACTCCGCCCCGAGCCGGACGAGCTCGTCGACCTCCTCGCGCAGTATCTCCGCCACGTCCCAGAGAAACTCGTCGAGCGTCGGGTAGATCTCCGCGGAGCCCTCGGACCAGAAGTTGGCGAAGAGGCTCGGGCTCGGCAGCGTTATCTTCGGGGTTCGCGAAGTGCGCGCCCTCAAGTAAACGAACTCCTCGACCGAGAGGTGCCGTCTGCGTCTGAGCTTGCCGGTGACGCCAAGAGACTCCGGCCGGGCGACGAGGCTGTCGCCGACCTCTTCTTCACCGTGCCAGTCGCCCCAGAGGTAGGCGTCGATGGAGGGCTCGCT
>JAIVIG010000332.1 GCA_020200675.1 Actinomycetota bacterium | reverse complement strand
CGTGATGATCATCGGCACGGCGCTGGTCCTGTACGGGCTCCTGGGTCCCGCAGTTCAGCAAGACAAAGCTCTGGGGATAAATATAAACCTGTGGTGGGGCCTGTTCATGGTCTTCTTCGGCTGCGTGGCTCTCGGCATGAGCTTCGCCTCCCCCCGCCGCCGGGCGAACCAGAACGCCGCGCGCGGCGACGGACAGGGCTCCTCTTAGAAGAAGGCCGTCGAATACAACAACGCTCGTCGAGAGAGCCTGAAAGCGGCACTCGAACTCCCTCAGCGTGTGGACCCGCCTCCTTAGCTACCTCCTCGTCTTCGTCCCGTTCTGGAACCGGAGCTGGAAGCAGGGCGTCGCCGCGCGGTTCGCCGTCAACCCCATGCTTTCCTTAGCCACCTGCCGGCCACCGCCGCTTTTCTTCCTGCAAATGGACGGATCTATGGCGTACAACCGTGTTTAGACTCGCGCGCCGTCGGGTAACAAAGTGGTGCTGTAGGCAGTAGTTTGTAACGGAGGTTTTAGCGTGGCGAATGAGTTGCAAGGGCGTAGGGTAGCCATCCTACTCGCCCCTGTAGGCACCGAGCAAGTCGAGTTTACCGAGCCGAAGAAAGCCGTAGAGGATGCTGGCGCACAGGTCGATGTCGTGGGCATCCAGACCGGCGACGCCCAGACCATGAACAGCGACGTCAACCCGGGCGAGACCTTCAAGGTGGAGAAGACCTTCTCGGATGTCTCCCCGGACGACTACGACGGCCTCATAGTGCCGGGCGGCACCGTGGGGTCGGATAACCTGCGCGGCAGCGAGGAAGCGGTGAACTTCATACACGGGTTCTTCGAGCAGCAGAAGCCAGTCGGCGCGATCTGCCACGGACCGTGGACGCTGGTCGAGGCCGACGTGGTGCGCGGCAGGACGCTGACTTCCTACCCGACGCTACAGACCGACATCCGCAACGCGGGCGGAGAGTGGGTGGATCAGGAGGTCGTCACGGACCAGGGGCTCGTCACGAGCCGCAACCCCGACGACCTGCCGGCGTTCTGCTCGAAGGTCGTCGAAGAGATCTCCGAGGGCAAGCACGCCGAGCAGGCGAGGAGCGCGTAGGGCGCGTCAGCCAAGCGACGAATAGGGAAAGCCCCGCTCCGGCGGGGCTTTCCCTATTCCCGACCGCCTACTTCGGGGCGGATCGCCGAGGTCGAAGATGGGGACACGGTCGCGGTCTTCGGTTGCGGTCCCGTCGGCCAGTTCGCAATAGCGAGCGTCTTTATCAGGGGGGCCGGGCACGTCTTCGCGGTCAACAAGGAGGAGTCGCGCCTGGAGATGGCCCGCGCCCAGGGGGCCCAGGTCATCAACTACAACGAAGGGGATCCGGTGGGCACGATCATGGAGCTCACCGGCAACATCGGCGTAGATCGCGTAATAGAGGCGGTCGGGGTCGACGCCGAGGCCCCGCAATTAGGCCGGTGGGCGAGGCGATGGAGGGCCAGTTCCAACAGGAGCGCGACATGGTGGCGCCCGAGACGAACCCTCAGGGGGATAACTGGAATCCCGGCGACGCGCCGCCGCGGACTTTGGTGTGGGCTGCGCAGTGCGTCAAGAAGGTCGGGGTCATCGGGGTCTTCCCGCCGCCGGCGATGGTCGCGCCCATCGGGGCGGTGCAGCAGCGCAACCTGACCGTCAGGGGCGGCAACGCCAACCACCGTAGGCACATCCCCCAGCTCGTCGGGCTCACGGCGACCGGCGCCATTGATCCGACCGAGATTCTCACCCAGACCGAGCCCATCACCGGCGCCATCGAAGCCTACGAGACCTTCGACCAGCGCCGGCCTGGTTGGATCAAGGTGGAACTCAAACCGGCCGCGTAGAAGCCGCCAGTCTGAGTGACGCAAACCCAGCTGGTTACCGAGGTTGCGTCCCTCGTAGACCTGCAGCGCGATATTCCGCAGACCTCCCGGAGAACGGCTATCATCGGCGGGGAGCCGGCCTCAGGTAGTCGGCAAGGGTAGATCGGGGTAGGGTTTGCGCGTCGAAGACCGGTCGGAAGCGAACGCGGTGGGGAAGCCTGCGGATACTACTAAAAGGTCGCGCGGCCCGGTGACCGTACCGGACAAGCTCGACCGGCCCGCGAGGGACCGCTACGAGTTCGTGATCCTCGGGGCGGGGTGCTCGGGCTTGAGCCTTTGCTATTACCTTTTGGAGAGAGGCGTGGACGCCCCGATCCTGATCCTCGACCGCAAGCGGACCTTCGAGGACGACCGTACCTGGTGCTTCTGGGACGTGGAGCCGACCCCGTTTACGCAACGCGCCCTCAAAGAATGGCGCTCCTGGGACTTCGTCTCGACCGGGAGAAGCGTCACCCAAACCACGAACCGCTACCCCTATAAGTGCCTCACCGGCCGGGACTTCTACGAGCACGCCCTCGCCCGCCTCGCCGAGAGCCCGAACGTAACGGTCCGTCTCGGCGAGGAGGTGGGAGACTGTACAGAAAAGAACGGCGAGGTGCGCGTCGAGACGTCGAACATGACCATCCGCTCCCGGCAGGTCTTCGACGGGCGTGGGCTTCCGCCCGGCTCCCCCGCTTTCGAGGAGGCGCGGCGGAGGGCCGTCTGGGTGCCGCAGAAGTTTCTCGGGCTGCGCATCCGGGCCCGCAAACCCGTCTTCGATCCGGAGCGCTGCACGCTGATGGACTTCTCCGTGGACCAGTCGCGGGGGCTGCGGTTCGTGTACGTGCTGCCGATGGGGGAGAGGGAGGCGCTCGTCGAGAACGTCTACCTCTCGGAGGCCGACGTCTCGCAAGCGGAGCACCGGGCGGAGATCGGTGCGTACCTCGAAAGCATCTACGGTCTCGCGCCGGACGAGTACGAAACACTCGGAGAAGAGAGGGGCTACATCCCGATGACGGACCACGCCTTCCCCCGGAGGCTCGGGGAGCGGACCCACAACATCGGCATGCTCGGCGGAGAGACTCGTCCCTCGACGGGCTACACCTTCCTGCGCATCCAGCGTCACTGCCGCGCGCTCGCCGCGGCCGTCGTCTCGGGCGCCGATCCACCGGAGAGGACCTATCCCCGTCGCCTCGACCTGCTCGACTCCCTCTTTCTCCGTTTCGTGCGGGAGCGGCCCGGGGAGTGCCCGGAGGTCTACCGCCGGATGTTCGCGGGCGTCCTGCCCGACTCCCTCGTGCGCTTCCTCACCGAGAAGAGCACACCCCTCGACGAGGCTCATCTCATCCGGGCACTCCCCAAAACACCCTTCCTGAAGCTCGCCGCCCGCACGCTCCTCGCAAAGTCTTCCGCTCCGGGTCCGTAACGTGGAGCCCGTCTCGCTCGCCAGTACCGTCGTTTCACCCAACGTTCGGCGTGTCCTGCGCCGCTGGGTGCTGTGGCCCTCGTGGCTGTTCGTCGCCGCCCTCGTGCTCCTCTTCGCCGCCGGCCTCACGGTGCCGCCGTGGGCCGAGTACCTGCCGTTCGCCCTGAGCCTGGTCGCCTTCGGTCTGCCGCACGGGGCGGTCGACCACCTCGCGGTGCCACGCCTACTGGGCCGGAAGGCCGGTACGACCGGGCCCGTGCTCGCGGTCGGCTTGCTCTATCTCGTCCTCGGCGGCCTCTACCTCGCGCTCTGGTTCGCAGCCCCGGTTGCGGCCTTCGCGCTCTTTATAGCCCTCACCTGGTTTCACTGGGGAGGAGGGGACCTGCACGCCCTTGCGGCCTTTGCCTCCGATAGGGGCGAATACCCCGCCGGCCGGACGCGCCGTGCCCTGACTCTCCTCGTGCGGGGCGGGCTGCCGATGCTCGTCCCGCTCCTAGCCTTCCCGGAGACCTACCGCACCGTGGTCGGAAGTATCGTTGACCTTTTCGTTCCCGGCAGCGCCGGAGTCCTTTCGTGGATCTTCGATCCCTCCTTTCGCCTCTTCGCCGGCGTGGTCTTCGCCCTCTTGGCCGTGGGGGTGCTCGCCTCCGGCTATGGGAGTGCGAAGAAGAGCGGGTCTCGTAGGGTATGGCTGGTAGACGTTGCGGAGACGGCGGTTCTGGCTCTGTACTTCGCGCTCGTGCCCCCCGTGCTCGCCGTCGGTCTCTACTTCTGCCTGTGGCACGCTCCCCGGCACGTCGCCCGGCTCGTCCTGCTCGACGGGAAGAGCGCCGGTGCTCTGGAGGCGGGGCGGGTCGCGCTCGCCCTCGTCCGGTTCGCGCGGGACGCCGCTCCCCTCACCGTCGCGGCGCTCGTGCTGCTCCTTGGGCTCTACCTCGCGGTACCGGAGGCCGACGCGGCGCCGGCCTCGCTCCTCGCGCTCTACCTGGTCCTCGTCTCGGTGCTCACCCTGCCGCACGTCGTCGTGGTCTCGTTCATGGACTTTCGCCAGGGTCTCTGGCGGGGTAGCCGTCAGCCGTCAGCCGTCAGCCGTCAGCAGAAACCCTCGAACTGAAGGTCCAAGGCGCGATACTGAGCGCTCGTTGCGCGGTCTTGTTTCTCGTAGCCCTTGCGCTGCCTCGATGTTCAACGAGACGCTTCTCTGGGAGGGCTACGCTCAAGTCGCCACCTTCCCGCCAACACGCGATACCTGGACCGCTTCGAGGCTGCGCAAGAAGAGGCTCGCGAGGCACGTCGCGGCCTGTGGAGCTTGTCGGAGGACGAGCTTTGCCGGTTAAGAGATCGGGGTAATGGGATCGGTGGCGGGTGCGGATGAGAGGCCGCCTTTGAACGCTATCTCTATCTATTGCCTATAGCTCAACTGCTCGACAAGCGCGGCGGCTATGGCCTTCTGGCCGGCGAGGCTCGGGTGCAGGCCGTCCGGGAGAAGGAGTTCGGGTTCTGCGGGGTCTCCGAAAGCTTTCCACAGATCTATCAGCGGGTCCTTTCCGGCTACCTCGCGGACGAGCCTCGCCACCTCGGCGAGGTCCGCGTTACGCCACGCGGGATCGGACGGGGACGAACCTTCGGCGACGCGTGCCTCGATCGCGGGAGGGGGTGTCATCCATACGAGGCGCGCCTCGCTCAACGTCTCGGCCAGGTCGCGGAGGGTGCGCAGGTTCTTGCTGGTCTCCTCCGGGCTGACGAGCGATTTCGTGCGGGGCTCCCGGACGAAGGCGACGTCGTTCGTTCCGATGAGGGTGATGAGCCAGGCCGGGTCCCCTTCCAGGATGTCCAGGATACGTCCGAGGAGCCCGGAGGTGGTGTCGCCGGAGATACCGGCGTTGACCAGCCCGATCCCATCTTCCGGGCGGCGCTCGGCGAGGAGGTGGCGCAGTATCTCAAGCCAGGACTGGGAATCGTCGGTGATGCTGTCCCCGAGTCCCACGACGGTCGAGCCCGGCTCGAAAGGCAGCTGGTCCACGAGCCGGGCGAACCGCGCGTCTTGCAAAAGCTCGCGGGCGCACCGCCGGGCGCGCTCGGCGAAGGCGGCTTTGATCTCCCGGTAAGTCCGAACGTCCGTGCCGAAGAACGAGGCGAGCATCTCGTCCCCGATCTCCTGTCCGCCCGGTAGCCTGGCGAGCGTCTTCTCCGGGTGGTGGTACTGCATGGATGCTTCTATCTCCGCCCGCGGCGGTTGGGCCATGCTCTAGCGGCCTCGCCCTTCGGCCAGCCGTTCGACGAGGGCCGCGGCTATCGTCCGCTGACCTTCGAGGCTCGGGTGGAGGCCGTCGGGGAGGAGCAGCTCGGGATCTATGGGGTCTCTCATCACGTCCTGCAGGTCTATCACCGGGTCGTCGATGTCGCTAACGATGTCCGCGACCTCCTCCAGGTCTTCGTTGCGCCACATGAGTTGTTGGGGTGCGAGGAAGAAGCTGTTGGCTATTCTGTCTTCGATCACGGGGGGTGGCGTCATCCAGATCCGGTTCGCCCTCGTCTGCTCTTCGGCGAAGTTTCGGATCATGTTCAGGTTCGCCTCGGTCTCGTCGTGGCTCACGAGGATCTTGGTCGGGTCCTCACCGTGACGCCTCACGTCGTTCGTGCCCATCATCGAGATGATCCACGCGGGTCCTTGCTGCACGACGTCTCCAAGAAAGCGGCTGATGATCTGGGGGGTCGTGTCGCCGGAGAAGCCGGCGTTGACGAACCTTCCCGCCTCAACTCGACCGGGCCCTTGCTTTCGCCCTGCTGCCTGGTCTCGGGAGAGGCGCATCCCGCCAGCCCCAAAACGGCCGCGCCACCGAAGACGCTCCCGCCAACCCTCAGGAAATCCCTCCGCGTCAACTCCATCCCCGCCCGACCCCCTTGCTAGCTCCCGTGTACGGGCAAGATACCCTACAAACCACCCGCCAAACGAGGCAAAGGACGCCGCCACGCCTATCTGGCCAGCAGCTCCTTCAAAGCATCGTCTATAAACTTTGTGTCTTCCTCGTTCAAACCGCCCCCGGCAAAGTGGCCCCAGACGCCCGGGATGACGCGCAACTCCGCGTTCGGCATGCGCTCCACCGCGTACTCTTCGTCCTCCGGCGGGAAGTACAGATCCTTCTCGGCGGGCATCACGATCGCCCTCGCCTCTATGGAGCCCAGGGCCCTGTCGTAGTCACCGTCGAACCCGGGAGTCTTGCTTATATCGCCGTTCTGCCAGGTCCAGAGCATCGTGAGGAGGTTGTTCGCGTCGCGGTCGTCGAGGAAGAACCCCTCCCAGAAGCCGACGAGGAAGTCCTCCAGAGATGAGAAACCCAACTCCTCGTAGACCCGATCCCAGTAGTAAGCCTGCGAGAAACCCCACCCGGCGTACACCCGCGCCATCGCCCGCAAGCCCTTCGTCGGCTGCTCGTCATACCAGCCGCCGTTCCAGGCCGCGTCCGCCGTGAGTGCTGCTTTCACACCCTCCAGGAAGACTATGTTGTGCAGGCTGGTTTTGGCCGAGCCGCAGAACGGCAGGATGCGCGGGACCATCTCCGGGTAGCTCACGGCCCACTGGTAGGTCTGGCCGGCGCCCATCGACCAGCCGGTGACGAGCGCGAGCCTCTCGATGCCGAAGTGCTCGGTGACCAACCTGTGCTGCACGAAGACGTTGTCCTGCACCGTTATGTTGGGGAAGCGGGCCTTGTCGTAAGGGGGAGGGGTGTTCGAAGGCGAGGACGACAAACCGTTGCCGAGCATGTTCGGGACGATGATGAAGTACTCGTCCGGGTCGAGGGCCATACCTTCCCCGATCAACCACTCGTTCTCCCAGTGCCGCCCCGAGTACCACGTCGGATACACGATGGCGTTGCTCTTGTCTTCGTTCAGTGTTCCGTAAGTCTTGTACGCCAGCTTCGCGTCCCGCAGCGTGGCGCTTTCCCGCAGGACGACGTCGCCCAGATCGAAGACCTCGTAATCGTTCATTTGTGTCCTCCTCTCCGCGGTAGGCGAACGGCATTGTACTGGGCTCCGAGCTCCCAGACCTGCAGGAGCGTTCTCCGGGCACCGGTGACGCTCTACTCGCCGCCGTACCCGGCGTTGACGCCCGCGCGCCACGCTATGAGGTTCTCGCGCCGCTCGTCCATCTCCTCCTTGCCGCGTTCGCTTGCGAGGTTGCGCTCCTCCATGGGGTCCTCGGAGAGGTCGAAGATCTCGTCGGGCTGGTTGCCGTAGTGGTGGATGTACTTCTCGTTGCCCTTTATGCTCGCCAGACACTTGCGGTCGGTAATGCAGCTGAACCTGAGGGTGCGGTCTTTGGGCAAAGGGTGGAGGAGCGAGTAGCCTGGATAGCGTCCATCCTCCACGTTGTAGCCCATCATCTCCAGCACGGTGGGGACTATGTCGGTCTGGTTCGAGAGCCCTTTTGCCCGCTCACCGCCTTCGAACCAGCCTGGGGCGTGGATCAGGAGTGGTACTCTCAAGCCCTCCTCGTAGATGGTGTCGCCGTGGAGGTAGCGGCCGTGCTCGCCGAAGCCCTCCCCGTGGTCGCCGTAGACGACGAAGATGGTATCGTCGTAAAGGCCCATCTCCTTGTACTGGTTTATGAGGTTCTCCAGGAAGTGGTCCAGCATGCGCATGCAGTTGTGGTAGCTGTCGATCAGGGCATCGTCGGCGAAGTATTCGTACCCGTAGCGGTTGGGGACGCACCGGTAGTCGTCATGTCCGGTGCCGGTGAGGTATTGGGCCATAAAGGGCTTGTCCTTGTTCTCTTCTAGCCACGCCTTGCTCGGCCCGAGCATAATATCGTCCTCGTAGCTGACGTAGTTCGTCATCGCGAAGCCTGTCTTATCCATGACCTCCGACGGGTAGTACTCCTCGTAGCCCAGGTTCTCCGCGACGGCCCCATACTGGTCCAGGGTCTCGCTGGAAGATTGGAAAAAGACAGTGTTATAGCCCTTCTCTTCGAGAAGGTCGGTCATGCACCGGGAGGGGATGCCCCCCGGCTCGAACTCCGGGCCGTAAAAGAGGGGCGGCTCGATCCCGCAGTTGACCGTGACGGTCGCCTTCGAAGAGCGTGGTACGACCACGTAGGCGTTCTCGACGAAGAGGCTGTCTCCGGCCAACTCGTCGAGGAAAGGCGTCGTTTTCAGATCCTTATTGTAGGGCGTCGTGGACCGCGCGCGAGCCGACTCAAGGTGGACCAGGACCACGTTACGATGCTTGTCCCTGGCCTGGGGCGCCTCCGCGAGGTCGGCATTCGTGGTCTCCTCGGTCTGGGGTGTCTCCACGAGGTTGGCGTCCGCGGCCGCGCTCACCGATTCGGCGGCATCGGTGTCCGGGCTAACCTCCTCGGCGGTCGCCTCTTCTACTCCCGTCCACACCACGTTGACGAACGGGGCTCTGGCGAACGACGTGTTTGCGCCCGCCGGGTCGGAGCCGACCAGCGCCGAGAGAGAGCCGAAAAGGAGCGCCAGCAGAAGGAGCCCGAGAGGGCCCAGGAAGACGGGGAGCCGGAACGTCGGGGCCAGGTACCTTCTCCCCGGCTGTCCCATCCGCCGCTCGACGGCGCGCGTCACGAAAAAAGGACCAAGGATCGCGTAGAAGAGGGCGGCGGCGAGAAGCGCCCAGGCTGAAGGCGGGACCCCTTGGGTGAGAATCGGCGCGATCTCCTCGATCTTAGGGATCCACTCGGCTATGGTGCCGTAGTCCAGCGTGGTGCCGTTCTGCCTGAAGTACTGGTGGGCGCACGTCGTTACGACTACCACGAACACCGTCGCGGCGTGGAAGAGCACGACCACGACCCAGCGTAGGAATCCCCTTCTCGCCACGGCGAAGAGCCCAATCCAGAGCAGCGCGTACCCCAGATTGAAGAACGCGTCCGATCGCATGAGATCGAAGGTTCGGGAAAGCCCGTGTTCGCCAGGCAACGAAGAAACTGCGTAGGCCTTCAGAGCCAGGTCGTAAGCGACGAGAGGAATCAGCAAGCTGAGCAGGTAAACCCACTCCCTGCGGTTTAGAAGCGTCCCAAAGAAGCCCAAAACGTTCAACCCGTTACTCCCTACGTCATACCATCGTAGATCCTTATTTTAAGGAGCATTTAACACGATTAACAATTATTTAACACGATCAGCTGGACGTTGGAAGGGAGGCTCCGTGCTGGTCCCCTGGAGGGAGGAGTGCGGTAGCTTCTGGAATCGGTGTGGGCAACCCCCGCGCACGCCTGGGTCTTGAAGCGTGGGCCCTACTCTCCGAAGGGCAGTGGCGCGAGACCGGTTTTTGTAAGAGCATGGGAGGAGCAAGGGAAACGTGGGCCGCAAGGAGGACAGGGATGCCGAAAGAGCACGAGGTTAGCGTAGATCCGTTCAGGCCGCTCGCCGAGGAGCCGCGAACGGGCCATAACCGTGCTCGAGGTGGAGCTTGTAAACATCGAGGCCGATCCGTGGGAGCAGTGGGGTTACACGATCCAGGTTCCGGGCTTCGGCTTCCTTCGCGATGAGTTCCCGGACCCGTTCATCGTCCACTGGCGGCTGCACGGCAACGAGTACGCGGAGTCGGACCAGCTACCCGGCGTGCGCATCCGCTGCAACCCGCACCCGGGCGTCCTTGGCCTCGCCCCGAGCGCAGATCTACGCCAGCGAGCCACGGAGCGGGAGGCGGAGGTGGCCGAGCGAGAAGGATTCGCCCTGCCGCCGGAACCCGCCGGAGCCGTCCCGGAGGAGGCGTCGCTCGCGCAGGAGGGGCTGCGCACCATCCCGCCGCGCGAGACGGCCGGGAACATAGACATCAAGCAGATATCGCCGGGCACTACCGTTCTTCTGCCGGTGTACGCTGAGGGAGGTCTCGTCTCGACCGGCGACGTCCACTACGCCCAGGGTGACTGCGAGGCTTGTGGGACGGCGATCGAGATGCGCTCGCGGGTTCACCTGCGGTTTCGGGTTCGCAAGGGCGAGGCCGAGCAGCGGGGGATTCGGGACTTGCAGTTCTTCCGGGACGACTACTTCACCGCGCCGGAGATGGCCGTCCCGCGCCGGTTCTTCGCCACGACCGGCATCAGCGTCGGTCAGGATGGCAGGAACGAGAGCGAGGACATAACCCTCGCCGCCAGGAACGCGCTGCTCAACATGATCGAACATCTCGGAACGCGCGGCTACGACCGTCAGCAGGCCTACGCGCTGTGCAGCGTGGCGGTGGACCTGCGCATCAGCCAGACGGTGGACGTGCCGAACCTGCTGGTGAGCGCCCTGCTCCCGCTCGACATCTTTATGTAGCCCCGGTGCGTCCCTCGCGCTCGGCGATGAGGATCGCGGGTATCGCGAGGAGGAGCATGACGATAACCGCGGGCGGGAGGAGAGCGTAGCTCCCCAAAGCGTCGCGCAAGACGCCCGCGGCGAAGGGGCCTCCGGCGGTAGCGAGGCCGAGCAGGGCGAACTGAAGGCCCATGAGGCGACCGTAGAGCGGTCCGCCGAAGTGGTGGCCCATGATGACGGCGCGCATCGGCAGCACCGCGCCGAAGGAGAGCCCGAAGAGCCCGACATACAGGTAGAGTTGCCACCGCTCCTCCGCGCCGGGCAGGAACAGTATCGAAAGGGCGACCATCAGGAAGATGGCCGCGATGAGGAACGAGGGGCGCACCCGGTCCCCGAGCATCGGGAAGAAGAGCCGTCCCGGCAGCCCCACGAGCCCGACGAGCCC
>JAIVIG010000331.1 GCA_020200675.1 Actinomycetota bacterium | reverse complement strand
TTCTGGTGCCGTTCGTCATAACTTTGGGTTTCCTGGGCGCCCTGTTCGGCGGCGGCTCGCAGACCAGGGAAGGGGCCGAGGGTAGCCAGGGCCAGGCGACCGGCGTGGCGGCCACGGAGGTCTTCGTGCAGAACGCGGCCTTTTTCTGGGTACCGCTCATCCTGCTCTCGGCGATCTGCGCGTACTTTTTCATGAACAACCTGAACATCTCTCAGGCCTCGCCTAGAGAGCAGGCGCCCGTCGCCAGGCGCAAGCACACCTGGGTCATGAGCTACCTCTACATCGGGACGTTTGGATCTTTTATAGGCTACTCGGCGAGCTTCCCGGTTCTCACCTCGACGCAGTTCCCGGAGTACGCGGCCATCTGGTTCGTAGCTCTGGGTCCTGTCGTCGGGTCTTTATCCCGGCCGTTCGGCGGCTGGCTCTCGGACAAGGTCGGCGGCGCCCGCGTGACGTTGTGTACGTTCGTCGTAATGGCGCTGGGGGTAGGGGCCGTGCTCTTATCTCTCGTGGCCGGCTCCTTTTTGGGCTTCTTCCTCTCGTTCATGGTCCTCTTCCTCACCGCCGGCATCGGCAACGGCTCGACCTACCGCATGATCCCCTCCATCTTCCGCACCGAGCGCGAGCGCGAGGCCGAAGGCCGAGGCGAGGGCGTGAAGGCAGAGGCGATCCGGTTGGGCCAGAAGGAGGGATCGTTCGTGATCGGCTTCGCCGGCGCCATAGGCGCCTACGGGGGCTTTTTCATCCCGCAAGCCTACAAGTACTCGACATCGGCGTACGGCGGACCGCAAGCGGCGCTGGTCGCGTTCATCGCCTTCTACGTCACCTGCATAGCGGTGACCTGGTGGTTCTACTCCCGCCGCAACGCCGAGATGCCCTGTTGAGAAGAGCCGGGAGTGGGAAGTAGGGGAAATACGAGTCACTACTCACGGCCTCAATACTCACGAAACGTTCGTTCGGGGCACCTCCCGCTCGGAAACCCCTCAAGGAAAGGAGACCTTTTTGGCTTATACGACCGTGTTGCTGCAGACGATAACCGACATCGAGGGCGAGGGGATAGATTCGCCGCAGGATCTGAACCTGACGTACAGCGTCTCGCAGGGATGTACCGCGGGCGTTCAGTACGTCCGCGCGGGGAACACTACGGAGGGCATGATCAACATCACGGTGCTCAAGGACGGCAAGGCGATGCGCTACGTGCCCGTCGCGGCCGGGGGCGCCATGCACGTGCCCCTGGCGATCGTCGACGAGCTGCAGCCGGGGACCGAGATCTCCATCGTCGCCGCTGCCGAAAGGTCGGGGAAGCTGATCCTGGACGTCGGCATCCTCGAAGTGAACACGTCTTGATGAGGGGTAGAGGACCCGGCAGTCAGCCCTCGACCGAAGATCTCGTCCGTTCGCCGATGTCGCGGGCGACCTCGTAGGTCGAGTTGGTCTCCCGGTAGACCTCCAGCTGGCGGTCGGCTCCTGTTGGCACGTCGAGGATGCGCGCCACCGCCGAGAGGTTCTGTTTCGTCCGCGACTCCAGGTGCTCGAGCCAGCCGGTCAGGACCTTTCGGGTCGCGACGCCCTCGTGCGAATCGTGGTCCACGAATTCGCCCTCCATACCGTAGCGCTGGGCGCTCCACTTGTTCTCTTCGATCTCGCGGTTCGGGCGGATCGGTTGTAGCTCGCCCGACTCGTACTCTTCTTTGAGCGAGTCACATAGGGCGGCGGTCAGGGCGAGGAGCGCTTCGGTGCGCCACGGTTCGGTCTGGGCGTCACAGGCGCGAAGCTCTACGGTGCCGATCTGGGGGGCCGGGCGGATGTCCCACCAGATCTCCCCGAGCTTCTTTACCGCGCCCGAACGCTCGGCGAAGTCCACGTAGTCCGCGTATTCGTCCCAGGAAAGGAGAGGGTCAGGCAGCCCGGCGCGGTGAATGGAGCGGGAGAAGATCAGTATTCGGGAGGATTGCATGTCCGTGATCTCACCCTGCCAGAAGGGCGAGTTGACCGAAAGGGCGAGCGTGTGAGGCACGTACTCCCGCAGGCGGTTGTACAAATAGATGGCCTTCTCTCGCCCCCGCACGGCGTAGTGGGTGTGCAGCGCGAAGGTGTTGTTACGCTTTATGAGCCAGCCGAGTCCCTCCTCGAGGCGCCTGTAGTGAGGCTGATCTATGATCTCCTGCTCGCGCCAGTCCCCGATCGGGTGGGTCCCACTCGTGCCGAGCACCCGTCCCAGACGCTGCGCCTCCTCGAGTAGATACCGGCGTCTCGATACCAGGTCTTCGAGCACGCCAGAGGGCTTCTCGTGGATGCCGGTGTTCGATTCGATCTCGCAGTCTATGAGCTCCCCGGTGTAGTGTCCCTTCGGGGCTGCGGCGAGTATCTTCTGGGCGCCGCCGGCGAGCTTTAGCGATCGGGGGTCCGCGAGCCAGAGCTCTTCTTCGGCGCCTAGAGTGCCCTCCGGAATGTCTTTATCGAAGGCATCCTCGGGGATCAGGGACGGCTCGTCAGTGCCAGTCGAGACCTCTCGCTCGTCCCGGTTATCGTGCTTTTCCGCGGTGTCCAATGTCCTCCAGGAGCCTCTTCATGACTTCTCCGCCGGTCGTGCCGGTCCGTAATTCTACCCGCCCATCCCGCGCGACACGCCGCGTTCGGTTCGGCGAAAGGCAGAGCAGGGGTTAGAATGCCTGCTGTCGTGGAGGAGTAAAGAGGAGGTTTGGAGTGGCCGCGGAGGTTGGACAGAAGGCTCCGGATTTCACGTTGCCCAGCGACAGCTGGGACAGCAAGGTGTCGCTGGAGAACGCGAGGCGGGAAGGGCCTGTGGTCTTGTTCTTCTACCCTGGGGACTGGTCTAGTGTCTGCACGGACCAAATGGGCCAGTTGCAAGAGGAGATCGGACGCTTCGAGGAGAAGGGCGCGAGGGTCCTGGGGATAAGCGTCGACTCGCCCTGGTCGCACAAAGCCTGGGCCGAGGAGAGGGATATACGCTTCCCGTTGCTCTCGGACTTCCAGCGCGAGGTGGTCGAGGACTACGGGGTCAAGCACGAGGCCGGCTTCCCGGAGCGGGCGTACTTCGTCATAGACCGGGAGGGCGTCGTGCAAGCAAAGAGGATCGAAGACACCCCCGGCGACCAGCCGGAGGTGGAAGACGTCCTCGACGACCTCGAAAAGGCGCTCCAGTAGTCTCCCGAAACGTAGTCTTGTGATGGAGGAAAGCACTCCCGGACCGCGCGTTTCGCCCGCGGAGGTCGCCTCCGCCGCGGCGAGCGCCCTGTTCCTGGGCTACAGCGCCCCGATGCCGGGGACCGGCTCTCGCTACCTGGACGGGACCGTGGCCCACGAGACTCGTCTCCTGGGCGTCCCCGCGCTCGCGGCAGCCGCTTCTGGCGCTGCGGAACGCCCGGTCGGCGGGACCGTCCTGGAGGCGGTCCTTGGCTCCCTCTCCGTCGCCGGGCACGCGGACTTGCGGGCCGCGGGTTACCTCGCGCCGCTGGCGCGCGCGGCGCTGCTCGGGGAGCGTCTGGGGAAGGTCCTGGCCGGGCTCTCCCACGACGACATACGCCCCTTCGCCCGGGCGCTCGAGGCGGCCGGCTCGGGGCGTCCCGGGGAGCCGCGCGCGCGAGCCTACCCGTCTGGAAGACGGGCCGGCGCGCTGGCCGGCGCGCTCGACTTCGCTGCGGGGGCGGGGCGAGATGCGACGCTCCGGGACGCAATGCGCTTCGCCGCTGCGGGTGACCCCGGAGACCCGATGGCCCGCGAGTACGCGAAAAACTTCGAGGTTACCAACGGTCTCGCCCGACCCGCCCTCTCAAACGCCCTGACCCGTGTCGAGGCGACCCGTCCCGCGCTCGTGCAGGCGTACCTGGAGATCCTCGCCGAGGTACCCGACCTCGACGCGGCGCGCAGGGCCGGGCTCGGGGAGGCCGAGGAGGTCTCCCGAATGGCCAACGGGGTTTTAAAGGCCGGCGGCGTGTACTCACGCCGGGGTTTGCAGGCGATAACCAACCTCGACGGGTTGCTGCGCTCGGACCCCAGGCTTGAGCCCTCGGCCACCGAACCCCCGGTGGTAGCCGCGGCCTTCCTGCTCGCCCTGGAGCACGGCGCCGGGTACCTGGGCGGCCGCGTGCGTCCAGCGCCCCGCAGGTAGAGACCATCTCCATCCAAACCGACTAGAGCTTTTAGGCGAGCCTCATGGCGGCGCGACCCGGCCGTAGCCTGTAAACCCTTTCCGCTGGCCCGTTCGCCGCATGCGATAGAATCCTCCTCGATGCTCTGTCGGTGTTCCTGTTTCGGAGGAGGTGTTTGAGGGGGTGAAAGCTCTCGTCATAGTGGGACACGGGTCGCACCTGAACGAGGACTCGAGCCTGCCGGTCTACGAGCACGCGGCGCGCATCCGCGAGCGCTTCGGCGACGAGTACGACGAGGTCGTCGAGTGCTTCTGGAAGGAGGAGCCCGCCATGCGTCACGTCTTCGACACCGTCGAGGCGGAGGACGTCTCGGTGGTCCCGGCCTTTATCTCGGAGGGGTACTTTACCCAGCAGGTGATCCCCAGGGAGCTGGGGCTCGACGGTCCCGTAACCCACAAGGGCGGCAAGACCATCCGTTACGCCGGGCCTCTCGGTACGTTCGAGGGGATGGCCGACGTGATCCTGGAGCGCGCCGACGACCTGCTCGGCGGCAAGGAAATACCTCCCGGCCGGCGGGCGCTCGTCCTGCTCGGGCATGGCACGGACCTGAACAAGAGCTCCGGCGGGGTCATCTACCTCAATGCCGGGCGCATAAGGGAGCGCGGCCTCTACGATCTCGTCGAGGTGGGCTTCCTGGATCAAGCCCCCCAGATCGGCGAGGTCGTAGAGAACGTCGAGGCGGAGAACGTCGTCCTGATCCCCGTCTTCATCGCCGAGGGTTGGCACACCCGCGAGACCATCCCCGAAGACCTCGGTCTCACCGGCGAGGTGACCAGGCGAGGCGACAAGACCATCTTCTACGGTGCGCCGGTCGGCACCCACCCCTCGATGGCCCCCCTGATCGTTGCCCGCGCCCGCGAGGCCGAACGGGAGATGGAGATTGTCCGAAGCACCGGCTAGACCTTCGAGCATGTCGGGCGGCGCTTCGAACGGCTTATCGAACAGCGTCGCCGCCTCCCGCGAGGCGTTCGCCGCGTGGGTCGACGAGGCTCCCGACGGGCGTACCTTCGGCCAGGTCCTCGTCCGGTCCGCCTCGCCCGCGGGCTACTACCTGTGCCACGAGGACGACGCGCGGGCCAAGAGCCTGGAGCTGCACGACGACCCGCAGGTGGCGCGGGAGATCGCCAAGCTCACCGGCACGGGGGAGTACCGGCCGCTCAAGAGCTCCCCGAACCTCCGGCGGGGGTGGGAGCTGAGGGTGAAGGACGCGCGCGGGCTTGCCACGGCGATGAACTACCTGTACCCGGCGGGCGTGGTCCACTGGTACTTGCACCGGGAGGGGAAGCTGGAGATCACCGACTATCGCGAGAACGCCGCGCGCCAGAGCGGCATCTACAAACGCGTCCAGCGCCTCTCGGACGAGGGGGTGCGGAACGCCGCCCGCGCTTGCTGCGAGGAGGCGGTCTGCCTCAAAAAGATCCTGTGGAACGTGGACGCCGAAACGCCCCTCGAGATGGACCGGGGGAACGGCGAGATCCCCTGTCCCGAGCCGTGCAGCGTCTTCGTCTCCTTCGCCCGGCGCGTGAGGCTCTTCGAGCGAGAGGAGAAGCGCGAATCGCAAGGCGTCGCCGGTATCTCCCCGAGCGAGAGAGAAGACCTCGCCGCCCTCGTCGAGGCCGCCGCGGACGGGACCGAGGGGATAAAGTTCGCCCGCGAGGCCGAGTTCGAGGAACCGCTGAACGAGCGCCGGCTACGCTACCGCAAGCTCACCCTCCTCCCCAAGCTCCTCCCCGACGAGTAACCTGGACTCCGGCGCAATGGTCGCCAACGACGCCCTTCTGGTCCAGCTCGTGCGAGGCTCCCTGGGCAAGGACGCGAAGACTCGTGAACTCGCGCGTCCGAACGTCAGCTCCTGCAAGTTCGTCGTTACTCTCCACGGCTGCGCGCAGGGACCGGAGGAGCGAGATGCTATCGAGGAGGTTGTACGGCGGGTACCGGGCGTCTGGGGCGTGGTGAACAAGATGAGGCTCGCTCGGGCGCTCTAATCTGGCAATTATACCAAGTACGTCTGTATAATGGTGCATTATGCCAAAGACCATAAAGATCGTTCCGCATCTGGGCTCCGAAGAGTTGGAGAGCCGTTACCGCAAGGCTCGCGATCCGGTCGAGCGCAGCCAC
>JAIVIG010000536.1 GCA_020200675.1 Actinomycetota bacterium | reverse complement strand
CATCCCTTCATGGCCTCCACATCACTGAGAGTTCCGAGGAGCTCCAGGCGAACCCATTGCCGGGGCGAGAGGTCTCGCCGTACACGTTCTGTGGTGTCATGAACTTTAGCTCCCAGTCCGAAGGCACGCACCACAGACGCCCGAAGGACCGGAGGAACCGCTCGACCACCAGACCCGCCAAAGCGCCGGATACGCCGATCAAGGCTGCGAACAAGGTGACAGTCGTCTGGGTCACGGCCCGAAGAAGAACCGATACAGCCACGAGCGGCGCTGTGCGGGCTCCTGTTCGTTAGAAACCGCTGTACCATTACCTTCGCTCTCGGAGGGCGATACGGACGATCCGGACTCGTCGGAGGAGTCGTTGTGCTCCCGGGCCGGCGGTAGCTCTGGTATCCGGGTCGTTAGAGCGGCGATGATACGCCGGTTCTCCCTGTCGCGCTCGTTGGCTTGTTCGAGCTGCCTACGCAGGTGCGCGATCTCGTCTTCCAAATTCTCGACCAGTCGCGACGTGTCGTTTGACTGGCCGCTCGACGTGTCGCTAGTCTCCTCTATGATCGGTTGTCCTCGGTCGTTCGACCTGTTGGATGACGTGTCGTTATCCAGTAGAACGAACAGGCTCCCGCCGACCTTGATGCTGTCTAGCGTGCCGCGCTTGACCCTTTGTCTCACGGCTTCTTCCGTTAGACCCAGGACTTTTGCAGCATCGGCGATGCTGTACCTCTGGCCTAACCCGTGAAGCGCCGCGTGACCGGTCGCCGACGTGTCTCCGTTGGTACTCATGTGTCACATCATATGTCGGGGTGGTCGCGTGTGGAAGGGTGGATCCACCCGAGCACAAGGGGTAGTGTCACAGCGGACGGGGGAGACCCGATATGCGGCTTAAATAAGCGGTTTTGAGCCGAAAGCTAAGGTACATCTTTAGCGTTGCACTTCTTAAAAATAGTTCATCTTGTTTCCCATATTCCGCAGTGTTATCAAACAGTGGAGGGGGGGTTGGACCGTGCCCCTTTAGGGGCTTTCGGAGGGGGGGAGCCACGAGGGGCAGGGTCCTGTAGAATTGAAGTACCGGCGGCATTCCCCCCTCCGCCGCCGGGCCAGCTCAAGTTTTAGGGTCTGAGCCGAGCGTCCAGAATGGGGGAACGCGTGCAACAACCTTCGGAGTCGGATAAGACCGTGCCTTGCTCGGCGCGCATCATCCTCGAGTGCGGTTGCGGCGAGCAGCTGATACTCCTCGGCTTGGAAGAGGACTGGCGCTCGGAGCAGCGCACGGACTTCGAGTGCTCGTGCGGGAAGGGCCTCACCCTATCGAATCGGCTCAACGAAGATGTTCTCGCGTTCAGGCAGCTGATCCGTGGCGCTCGCGGGGTCCATCGCGATTGAAGCGGTTTCTTCGATTCTTGCTATCGGGGCCTGCTCAGGCTTACCCGAATCACCTATCCAGAGCGACGAGAATCTGATGGCTTCCAAAGGAGCCTCTAATCTCGACTTTAGCCATTTGTGAGCGAAAGGGGTAGGGTAAGCTCGTCACCAGTCCGCTAAAAGAGGTGATAAAAGAGGTGATCGAAGTGCATACCCTACCGACCAAGATAATACAGGCGCTGGC
>JAIVIG010000061.1 GCA_020200675.1 Actinomycetota bacterium | reverse complement strand
GGCGATACTGGAGGGCGTTCTCCGACAGGGACCCGCCCGAAGAGTTGCAGAAGCTGCTCGAGTGGGTGTTTTCGGGTGAAGGCCTCTGCCTCTATGTCCGCTAACAACAAACTACCGGCATGCGCCATTTCGGGCGTGGCCTAGAAGCCGCGGGTGGAGACCGTCAGCACACGGTACGTTTTTCAGTCTCCTGTATCTATCTCGCCAGGCTGAACAGTAGAAACGGGGTTATCAGCATACAAGCACGTTTCCATCTCGTCAGGGCGATTGTCATAACGATCGGGATCTCTGTCTCGACCCTTATCTACCTTAAAGTAGTGTTGAGACTGAGATTCGTTCGCCTAGCCGCAGTGACCGATGTCTTTGGGTGACAAAACAGCGCGGCACAGGGAACTGGTTCGAGCCAGGGTAAGAGAATCTCGAACACAGTGGGGACGTCGAGCTCATACTGGCGACCTACCCCCCAACGAGTAAGGCGAGCAAGCATAAAAGTCCTATCAGCCAAACGGCGGATCGTTCTCCGGAAATCGCAAGGTCTGAGGGCATTGGGACATCAGCCTCCGGTTGACCGGAACGAGGCTTCTTGTGTTCCGTCAGGAGGGAGAGGGCCGTCCGCCGGAGGGCCGGAAGGAGGATGCCCGGGCGCAGGAGGATGGACGGGGGTTCGAGGAGATTCTTGACCTCGAGCAGCGTCCGGGCGACGTCCTCCCGCTCGACGGCGAGGGCCAGTACTTCTTCGGAGACGCGGTGGAAGAGACGACCGGTGAGACCGAAATTCTCGACGCTCGACGCCGACCACTGCCGGTCGGTGCTCGTCGTCACCTTCCAGCACGGGGCGACCGCCGCGGCCTGGCGCTTGTGGAACCGGCGCCCGAGACCGGCGAGGTCGTGCTTGGAGGACCGAAGGCGTTGCTCGTGTAGGCACCCTTCGAGGGCCTCGGCCGAGAGGGCGGCGGCGGTCATGCCGCTACCGTAGGAAGGGTTGAGGGAGCAGGCGGCGTCGCCGGTGACCAGGAAGTTCTCGGGGAGGCGCGCCCGTTCGTAGCGGCGGCGGCGGTTGGCCGTGCGACGATAGCCATAGACGGGCGAGACGGGCTCGGCGTTCTTTATCGCGTCGTAGATGGCGGGGCTCGGGAGGGTGCGGGCGAACTCGAGGAACGCGTCCCCGCGCGTAGGCGGGTAGTCGCCGCCGAGCCCGATCAGGACGGCGGTCCACACGTCGCCCTCGACCCGGCGGAGCGTGCCGCCCCTCGTGTCGTCCGGCCAGCCTGGCAGGACGGCCAACCCCTTCCAATCCTCGGAGAAATCCTCCGGCACCCTGAACCAGCGGGTCGCGTAGCCGAGCCGGGCGTCCACGACCTCTTCTTCGGGGGCGTCGTAGCCGAGCTCCTCCAGCCAGCGCGGCGCGCGGGAGCCCTGCCCGCTCGCGTCCACCACGAGGTCGGCAGCGAGGGTCTCGTCCGCCTCTTTGGGGCCGCGCCTCCGCGTACACACCCCCGCGACGACTCCCCCAGTGGTATCGGGGACGAGGCCCACGACCTCGCGGCCCGCGAGAAAGCGGACCCCCGGCTCTGCTTCCAACCGGTTGCGGACGCGCTCCTCCAGAAGAGAGCGGCTCACGGCACGCATCGCGATGCCGGAGTGGAACCGGGGCAAGCGTCCGGCGGGCGTGTCCGTGTGGGTATCCCAGGCCTGGTCGAGGGCGGGGCAACCGGCGTCGGCCAGTTCGGCGTCGAGGCCGGGGAAGTAGCGTTCGAGGATCTCCCCTCCCCTGGTCGCCAGGCTGTGCAGGTGCCGGCCCTGGGGGACACCCTTCCTGCCGGCCGCGTCGTCGTCGGGAAAGGCATCGCGCTCTAGGATCGTCACCCGGTCGAAATACCCGGCGAGCACGCGCCCGGCGAGCAGGCCGCCGACGCCCGCGCCCACGACGACGGCGTGCCGCCAACCGGGGTTGTTGGTTGGTTCGAAAACTGTCTTGACTTTCATCTCAGCAGGATTCTAGTCGCCGGGACGCTGTCTGACAGCGAAGCAGCGCACACGGCGGCATGCGCGAGCGGCGAAGACCGGGTCACGGCTTGAACCAGGAGGGCGGTCGGGGTACAGTTCGGCATTCGTACAGGGGCCGATCGCGCGGGAAGGCGCGTTCGCAACTATTCAGAAGACAGGAGGGGGTTGCTCTGACGAGCGGAAGTCAGGAGAGTCTTGGGGATAGTTTGCGCCGGCGGGCGCTGTTTTTGCGGTCCATGATCTCGCACCCCCGCAGGGTCGGGGCGGTCTGGCCGACCTCCCGTTGGGCGGTCCGGGACCTTTTGGACATGGGGAATCTGCCCGGGGCGATCAACGACTCCGCCGCGCACGTGTACGACTACCTCGAAGGCACGAAGGCCGACTATATAGTCTCCAGCGTGCCCTTCACCTCGCTGCCGGCGGACGTGCGCCGGAGCCTCCTCGAGGCGGCGCGAGGGGCGCTCGCGCCGAACGGGCAGATGCTCGTGCTCCAGTACTCGACCACAGTCCTGCAGGACCTGGAACGTGTTTTCGCCACGATCAGACGCCGCTTCTCGCCGCTCAACATACCGCCCGCCTTCCTCTTCGCCTGCTCCACCTCCGAAGCCCCCAACGGACGCATCGAGGAGGCTTCGCAACCCGACGGCGCCGGAAGAATGCCCTACGTCCTCAGCTCGCTCGCCCTCGGAGCGCTCCTCCTACTACTACTCGGTAGACGGCTCGGCCGCCGACGCTAGCCGCCGTTGCGCGAGTCGCGCCAGGCGATGAGTTCCCTAAGAGGCGAGAGGTCGTAGTCGGGACCGGTGAAGCCGAGCATGAGGTGGGTGATGCCGTTCTCGACGTAGGCGTCGGCGTTCTTCATCCGGTTCGGCCGGATGAGGACGGAGCGTTCGATCTCGTTCGGGTCTCGCCTGACTCGTTCACACCAGCCGTCTAATACTTTGCTCTTTCGGCCCGCCTCCCTTGGATCGCTCAACCCATTCCAGATGTGGGCGTGTTCGGCCACGATCCTCAAGGTAATCTTCTCGCCGCCGCCCCCGATCAAGATAGGTATCCGCTCCCGCACCGGCGGCGGGTTCAATCGCCCCAGGCGCTCCTCGACGACGGGCATCGCCTGGTCGAGTGCCCACAGCCTATCCCCCGTCGTCCCGAAAGGATAGCCGTATTCGTCGTAGTCCTTCCGAAACCAGCCGCTCCCGAGCCCCAGTATGAGCCTGCCGTCCGAGATGTGGTCCACCGAGCGAGCCATGTCCGCGAGCAGGTTCGGGTTGCGGTACGAGTTGCATGTGACTAGCGCCCCGAACTCCACCCTTTCGGTGACCTCCGCCATCGCCGCCAGCATCGTCCAGCACTCGAAGTGTTTGCCCTCCGGCTCCCTGTAGAGCGGAAAGAAATGGTCCCAGTTAAAGAGTGTGTCCGCCCCCATCTCCTCCGCCCGGAGCCGCGCATCGCGCATCTGCCCGTAGCTCGCGTGTTGCGGCTGAATTTGCGCCCCCACCCGTATCGCCACGGCATCGCCTCCTCGTAGAAGTTCCGGTACTCCCACAATTTTATGCGATCCTGCGAGACGCCAGCCGGGGACGGCATCGGTTATAGTTCTACGCGATCTTTGTAGCAGACAGAGGTGGAGGAACGTATGTTCGAGGGACTGATGCCGGCGCTAGTTACGCCCTTCGACGAGGACGGGGAGATAGACCTTCAAGCCACTGAAGCGGTCATCGAGCGGCACATAGAGGCCAGTGTGGACGGCATCTCGGCGCTGGGGAGCACCGGCGAGTTCTCCCACCTCACCGGCTCGGAGCGCCGGCGGTTCGCCGAAGCGTTGGTAGGGATGATCGACGGAAGGGTACCGCTCGTCGTGGGCGTCGGCACGACCGGCACGCGCGAGGCCATGGATCTCGCGCGTCACGCCGAGAGCATCGGGGCGGACGGCATCCTCTCCGTCTCGCCTTTCTACTGGAAGGTGGGAGAGGAAGCCCTCTTCAGGCATTTCGTCACCGTGGCGGAGTCGGTCGAGATACCGACCCTCGTCTACAACTTTCCGATGCTCACCGGCGTAGACCTCTCCCCCGCGCTCGTCGGACGTCTCGCCTCGGAATGCCCGAGCATCGTCGGCATCAAGGACACGGTCAAGGAGTACATGCACACGGTCAGCGTGCTTCGGGAAGCCAAAGAGTCCAGCCCGGAGTTCACTGTGTTGGTCGGGTTCGAGGACCAGATCCTACCCGCCCTCCTGGCCGGGGCCGACGGCGCAATATGCGGCCTCTCGAACATCGCCCCGGAGCTCTTCGTCGGCCTCGTGAGGGCCTTCGAGGGCGACGATCTCGTGAAAGCGACGGAGCTGCACCGGCGCATCCTTCCCCTCATGGCGATTTACACCCTGAGCGATCCGGGCCTCGGCGCCGCGAAGCTCGCCATGAAGAAGCTCGGCGTCCCCCTCTCCCCCACCGTGCGCGGCCCCGCCCTGCCCGCACCTCGCGATTCCGAAGAGGCCATCGACGCCGCGCTCGAAGCCGCCGGTCTCCTACCGGTTCAGGGTGGAGCGTGACGGAAACCTCGGGCGTCAAGGCGCTCATCTTCGACGTGTTCGGGACCGTGGTGGACTGGCGCGGGTCGGTGATCCGGGAGGGCGAGGAGCTGGGTCGAGAGAAGAACCTCGACGTCGACTGGGCCGCCTTCGCCGACGAGTGGCGCGGCCGCTACGCTCCTTCCATGGACCGGGTCAGGCGCGGCGAGCTCCCCTGGACCAACCTCGACGCCCTCCACCGCGCCTCCCTCGAAGAGCTGCTCGAGGAGTTCGGAATCGAAGGCTTGACGGAGGAGGAGATAGACCACCTGAACAAGGTCTGGCACCGCCTCGATCCCTGGCCGGACTCCGTCGCCGGACTTGCGCGCCTCAAAGAGCGGTACGTCATCTCGACGTTCTCCAACGGCAACGTCGCCCTCTTGACCGCCATGGCCAAACGGGCCGGCTTGCCGTGGGACCTGATCCTCTCGGCCGAACTCGTCCGGCACTACAAGCCCGACCCCGAGACCTACCTAATGGCGCCGAACCTACTGGACCTGCGCCCCGACGAGGTCATGCTGGTCGCCGCCCACCCGAACGACCTGCGCGCCGCGCAGGCTCATGGCCTCCGGGCAGCCTACGTCCTGCGCCCCCTGGAGTGGGGACCCGAAGGAGAAGCCGAACCGGCGGACCCGTCCTTCGATTTAGTCGTCGATGACCTTACCAAGCTAGCCGAAAAGTTAGGTACCTAGCCTCCCAGGAACGCTGTAAAGAGCGCAATGAACAGGGGACACTCAATACCAAGACTAGCGGCGCGCGTAGACGGTCACGCCATAGGGAAGTCCACAAAGCCACTCGCATCCGCCACGTCCGGTGCAGTGACTTGTCAAGCCACATCAAGAGGCGGACAAACAACTACCTGCATATCGGGGTACTGCTCGAACAGCGGTCGCAAAACAGAATCGTCTCGGTTGCATAAGGCCACCGAGGTAACGGAGGATGGTCCAAACGCACGAATCAATTGCGCTGAGAAGAACGCCTGGTCCATGAGGTACATCCCCAAGCGTCCGGCCTTCGTTTGCACAACGACCACGTCTTTGCCTTCAAGCGTAATCTCAGGTTGACGTGCGATACGATGTTCGCCGTCTTTGACAATGACCCCATCAAGTAGGCGCGGGCCACAAGTCGCCGACCGCCTGACGGCTACGAACTCTTCAATGAGCGTTCCGCCGGTCTGCTGCCAGTACCAGCGGGTCATCGGGGTTTCGTGCTTGCTCATAGGTTTCGATTATCGGCAGGGGAAAGTTGGTAGCTGAAAGCTACTTGCTATCTCAGCACGCCGGCGTAGAGCTTCTCCCAGGCCTCCATCTCCGGGGTGAAGTAGCGCACCCTCGTCTTCTTGTACTCGCGGGTCGAGTACAGGGAGAGGCGCTCCGTCAGGCCGGTCTCGGCGGCCATCGCGTCTAGGACGGATTCGCACTCCTCCTCCGAGCGGCCGTGGACCATGCTGAAGAGGGCGTAGGGCCAGTCCTCGTAGATCGGGCGCTGGTAGCAGTGAGAGACAGCCTGGTACTGGGCGAACGCGTTGCCAACGTCTTCTACCCTCGATTCGGGCACCTTCCAGACGCCCATGGCGTTCGCCCGGAAGCCCGCCTTGCGGTGGTAGAGAACGGCCGAGAAGCGGCGCATGATCTTGCGCCGCTGCAGATCGTACGCCCGCTCCAGAAGCTCATCCGCGGAGAGCCCGACCTGCCGCCCCCACAGGTCGAACGGCCTCGGGGTAAGCGGCACGTCCTCCTGCAGAGCCCGGATAGCCGCCTTGTCATCATCCGAGATGTTCCGGTCCGCGCCCGCCCGGTCGTTCTCGCCGTACTGCGGGGCCTCCTTCTTGGCGGTGGCGCCCTCCCTCATGTCGAGCGTCACCCCGATCTTGAACAGCTTCAGCGTCGGCAGGATGCGCGTCTTCTCGGCGTCGCTGATCTTGTGCAGCACGTCCACGGTGGCCTCGAGGCCCAGGCGCGAGTCCGGCGGCACCGCCACCGTGTACCAGAGGTTGAACTCGTTGTTGCGCTCGTAGTTGTGGGAGACGCCGGGGTGGGAGTTTACGGCTTTGGCGGCGGAGTTTAGCTTCTCGGGTGGTATCTTGGCGGCGACGAGCGTCGACTGGTAGCCCAAGACCCGGGTGTCGAAGATCGCGCTAATCTGGCGTATCACCCGCCCCCTCTTGAGCGAGTCTATGCGCCGGATAACCTCGTCCCCAGGCAAATCCAGGACGCGCCCCATCGCCTCGAACGGCTCCCGATCCAACGGGAACTCCCGCTGGATGAGGTTGAGCAGATCCTTATCGATGGTATCCATCATCTGGTTGTTAGAGACTGTGCTAACCAAAGTTCACGAGCCCTTCTCGACGCTTTTCCACTGCTTTTCAACGCATGATAGCAGGGGGAATAAGAATTGGTTAGTAATAATCTTACTCTCATTGGAGAAGATTTCGAACCGGCAGTTCGGTCTCGCCGCCTCCGAGCCGGACGAAGACACTGCTCCTTACGACAGAGTGAGAATCTCCAGGACGTCGCTCTGCCGGCTGCCTCCCGTCACAGGCGCGCCGGCGGGCAGGTAGACGCTCTCGCCGACCGTGGCCGCGCCGAAACCGTGGCGGGGGGTCGGCAAGGGCGCCAGCTCTTCCCAGGTATCGGTCGCCGGATCGTACGCTTCGTTCTCCTCGAAGGTGCCGGCACGCTCTTCGCCTCCGAAGATCAGCACGCGTCCATCCAGCGCCGCGCCCGCGGTGCCGCTGCGCGGGGTGGGGGGCGGCGCCGCCTCCTCCCACGAGTCGGCGGCCGGGTCGTAGATCTCATGGACGCCGGTGTTATTGTCGAAGGTGGCGAAGCGGCCACCGGGCACGTGTATCCTGCCGTCCAGCACCACGGCGGGCATATGATCCCGCGCGTTCGGCAGGGGCGCCAGCTCCTCCCAGGCGCCGGTCGCCGGATCGTAGACCTCGTGGGTGTCGACGTTCTGGGTATCGCGTCCCCCTATGGCGTGGATCCTGCCGTCGAGCTGGGTCACGGCCACCGAGCCACGCGGACCTGCCGGCAAGGATGCGAGCTCTTCCCACGCATCGTTGGCGACATCGTAGGCGTAGACGTCTGCCACGGCCCCCTGGTTCCCGCTCGTAAAACCGCCGACCGCGTAGATCTTGCCATCGTAACCGGCCGCGCCCACGTGATCCAAGCCGCGCGGCATGGGGGCTAGCTCTACCCAGGTGTCGATGGCGGGGTCGTAGACCTGGTTGAGAGTCGACGACGTCGTCTCCCCGGTGTAGCCCCCGATAACGTAGACCCTGCCGTCGAGCTCGGCGACCGCCACCTCGCTGCGCCCCGCCGGTAAGGACGCGCCGGTCCGCCAGCTGCCCTGATCCCCGGCGGCCGGCTCTCCGCTACCCTGGCTCTCGCCCTGTTCTTCCTCTCCGCCTCCGGTCGTCCCCGAACCTCCGCAGGCCGCGAGCAGGAGAGATAGGGCCAGGCAGAAGGCGAGCAGGAAGGTCCGAGAGTGGACCAAAGCTTATCCTCGTTCTTCGAGGGCCTTCTGGTACTCGGCGTAGACGTTCTGGATGTCCTTCCAGACGGCGCGTTTGGCGTTGTCGAGGTCTTCGCCGCGTTGTCTCAGGACGTATGCCGGATGGAAGGTCGCCATCGCCTTGATGCCGTCCTGTAGGTCGTACCATTTGCCCCGGTCTTTGGTGATCCTGAAATCTTTATCTATCAGCGTCTTGGCGGCCGGACCTCCGAGGCAGAGGAGGATCTTTGGCTTCACCGCTTCTATCTGGCCCTGGAGGTAGGGGTTGCAAGCCCTGATCTCCCCGGTCCTCGGCGGACGGTTCTTCAGCCTCCCGCCCTCCTCTGCGGCCGCCCGGCATTTAACGGTGTTCGTCAGGTACACGTCCCCTCGCGTCAGGTTCACGGCCGCGAGAATGTCGTCGAGGAGCTTGCCGGCCCGCCCCACGAACGGCAGCCCCGTCGCGTCCTCGTTCTCGCCCGGCCCCTCGCCGACGAGCATCAATGGTGAGTACGGGTCGCCCGTACCGAAGACCGTGTTCGTGCGGTTCAGCGCAAGATCACAC
>JAIVIG010000266.1 GCA_020200675.1 Actinomycetota bacterium | reverse complement strand
ACCTGTGGGTGGTCTATAAGGGCCTCGACCGTTTCTCTTGCCCCGTGCACCACGTTGAAGACTCCGTCCGGGAAGCCGGCCTCGGAGAAGAACTCAGCTAGGCGCATGGCCGAGAGCGGCGTGCGTTGCGAGGGTTTGAGGATAAAGGCGTTGCCGGTCGCGATGGCCAGAGGAGCGAACCACAGCGGGATCATCATGGGGAAGTTGAACGGGGTTACGGCGGCGACCACCCCCAGAGGTTCTCTGTGTAGGGCGACGTCCACGCCGGGACTCACCCCATCGAGGGACTCCCCCTTCATCAGTGTGGTCATGGAGGCCGCGAGCTCAACAACCTCTATGCCGCGCCAGATCTCACCCTTCGACTCGTCCACGTGCTTGCCGTTCTCGCGGGTGCAAAGCTCGGCGAGCTCCTCTATGTTCTCCTCCAGTAAGACCTGAAGCTTGAACATCCTCCTCGCCCTACGCGTTACGGGCTCCTCGCGCCACTCCTCGAAAGCCCTGGCGGCGACCCGCACCGCCCGATCTACGTCCTCCGCCCCCGAGAGCGGCACCCTACCCAGAAGCTCCCCCGTCGCCGGGTCCGGGACCTCTAGCTCCTCCTCAACCTCCGCAGCAACCAGGCCGCCCCCGACGAAGTTCTTGAGCACCTCCACGGCCAAGACTCCTCCCTCGCGTTCGTTTCTTTCGCTTTCCCCGTTGACCGTATCATACAGACCATAGGCTTTCGCGCAAAACGGGAGAACCTCGGGCAGCCCGATGCGTCGGACGGTCTCGAAAGACTACCGAGACGCCCGAATCGGGCGTGGGTGTTTAGTTGTATTGCTTGAACTGTGGCCAGGCTTCTTCGAAGGGAAGCTTCGAGTCCCGGGCGACGTAGACTGGTAGGTCATCCTGCTTTGGCATGCAGTACTCGCACTCGACGGTATCCGCCTGCTCGACGCTGCCGAAAACCTCCTGGAGCTTCTCAAGCGGGACGCCCACGGAGATCACGACCTCCCCCGTGCAACCTCCTGGTCCCCAGAGGTAGAAATTGTTGTGCCCGCTGATGACCTGCGGGAGCCCGTACCTCGGACCGAAGAGGTCGAGGGCCCCGGCCTCGCCGAAGTCACCGGCGAGGACGCAGCTCTCCTCCCGTTCTTCCTCGGGGAGGGCGCGGTGGACCCGGGCGACGGTTTCGGCCAAATCCTCCCAGCCCTCTCTGAAGGCGAAGGGCTGCGGTATCTCCGCGGCTTCGCGGGCCTCCGACTCCAACCCGGCGTTCCCCCCGACGGGTTCCGTGACCTTGGCCAACGCCTCAACGGGCAGCACCGGCACCACGGCCACAGGCGCGACTATCGCACCGCTTATCAGCAAAAAGGAGACGGATACGGGCTCGAAGAGGAACTCCACTACCGAGTCGGGGTCTACCTTGTCGCCGTAGTTCGTCCAGAACTCGAGGGTGGGCCAGCCGTTCTGGATCTGCCAGTAAGCGTACGGGATCAGGAACGCGAACGCGATTACGGCCCCGATCCAGGGCCACTTGCTCAACAGATGCTTTCGAGCCGGCGTGAGCAGCAGCGCGACGAAGACCGCGAAGCCGAAGAAGAGCATGGTGACCTTTGCCAGCAGCCCCAACCCCGCCACCAGCCCGAAGGCGAGCCAGAGGCCGGGCCGGTCCCACTTCAGGATCAAGAGCAGAACGTATGCGGCCAGGGCCCAGAAGAGCTGGTCGAAGGCGTCCATCGAGAGCCAGGTGCCGAAGACCAGAATCCCCGGCGCTACGAGGCTCGCCAGGGCTGCCAGGACCTGGGCGAAGCGCCCGCCGCCGAGCTCGCGGGCCATCAACCCCGTCAGCACGACCACCCCGGCGCTGGCCAGAGCGGGGAAGAAGTGCAGCGCGGCCAGGGAATCGCCGAACAAGGAACGGGCTATTGCGGAGGCTACGGCCACCAAGGGAGGGAAGTCCACGTAGCCGAGGTCCAGGCGCTCCCCGGCGGCGATGAAGTAGAGCTCATCCCTGTAGAACCCGTAGTTCCCGGCCGTGAGCATGTGGACCAGGAGCTTGACGCAGGCCAGGTAGAGGACGATGGCCGGGCCGCTCAAGAGCGGCCGGTGCTTGTGCGGTTTCGCGCTCCAATCCATATCAGACGCGTCCCGGCGTAACGACGATCTTGTAAGCCCTATCGGATACCAACTCCTCTACGCGCTTCTCAGGCTCGCCCTCGACCGGCGAGCAGCTCTCGCTCTTCCTCTTCCTGGTGGCTACCGACATAAGAAGCCCGGTTACTCTCCTACTCCCGTAGGATGTATCGAGACTACCTGGGACGTACGCGGGCGTCCATCGGGATCAGCGGGAGGCGTGGCGTATGAGCGAGTCACGTGGCGCAGGTTCGCTTCTTCCCTTCTTAAGTGCTTCGCGCCTTCCCGCGTAGTTTGCAGCCGTGCCGTTTCAGGTGTCTCGGAAGCGCCCTACGCTTCAAACCTCGATGGGCTCCCGGATCACCTCTCGTCCGTTGAGTTCCTTCTCTGTATTCTCACGCCTTACCTCTAAAACGAGGTGTATCGTCTCCTTGAGATTCTCCCTGGCCTCTTCGATGGTCTTCCCTGGGTTATAGCCTCCGGAACCTCCAGGCGACTCGCAACCCACCAGCCGCTCTCGCCCGCTCGAACACCGCTGTGAACCTCTCCATCTCTGCGTTCCCTTTATGATGAACCTCCCGGTTCGTTTCGCAGACCGACCAGCCTACCAATACTGTACCGCGGACGCCACCTCGCGCCCCTCTACAACCCTCCCTGAAACCATCGATACCGGCGCGACGGTGGCAGAGGCCAAGGGTGGTACTTATACTGTGCGTTGGGTACAAGGGACACAAGATCAACGAAGGGAAGGAATCTCTACATGAGCGAGAAGGTCTACCGCACGGAGCTTACGCCGGTGAGCTTCCTCAAGCGCAGCGCCTACATGTTTCCGGACAAGGAGGCCGTCGTACACGGCGACCGGCGCTACACCTACAGAGAGTTCGAGGAGAGGGTTAACCGCCTGGCCTCACGCCTCAAGGACGAGGGTTTTGAGAAGGGCGACAGGATCGCCTTCCTCTGCCCGAACATCCCCCCGATGCTCGAAGGGACCTTCGCCATACCCGCCGCCGGCCTAGTAATGGTCGCCATAAACACCCGCCTGGGTGCGGGCGAGGTCGAGTACATCGTCGAGCACTCCAAATCCAAGATGGTCTTCGTGGACCACGAGCTGGAGGAGCTGTTGGAGGGCATAGACGAGAGCGTCGAGGTCGTGCGCATCGACGACACCGGCGAGGAGGGCGACCCGTACGAGGACTACCTGGCCGAAGGCTCGCCGGAGCCGGTGGAGAGCGTCTTGGAGGACGAGGAGGAGATGATCTCCGTAAACTACACCTCCGGGACGACGGGGCAGCCAAAGGGCGTGATGTACAA
>JAIVIG010000265.1 GCA_020200675.1 Actinomycetota bacterium | reverse complement strand
CAGTCCTTCTGCTCACGGTTTCGCCTCCTCCCTAGTAGCACCCTTTATCCCACCATATTAGCCCTCTCAGGATCTAGGTGTACGAAGGCACCTCGCCCCCTATTCACCGAACTTCCGAGAGGAGGTGAGGCTGTTGAAAAACTCTCCAGGATCCGCTTCTGGCCCTCTTTCTCGGCCCAACGGCACCATCTCGGAGGTCTCTGAGCTCGATCTGAGCCTATCTGTGGACCTTCAACCGACTTTTTCAACAGGCTCAGGTCTTCTCGGAAACCCCCATTCAGCTTCGCGCGTCCTCATGGTGCCGGGGTGAGGCCGTGGCGCCGCATCACTTCGGCTAGCGCTGCTGGGTCGGGCGGGCCGTCAGTTGCGCCCTTGATGACGGCAGCCATCTCGCGGAAGTAGTCGAAGCTGAGGATGCCCGGACTGATGATGGCGAGCATCTTCGCTTCGACCTCATGGTCGTTGTCGAAGCGGTGGACGACTCCGCGAGGGATGCACAGCACCTCGCCCGGACCGATCTCGGTCTGTTCTCCGTCGACCGTCCAGGTCAGTACGCCCTCAAGCCCGTAGATCGTCTCCTCGTAACCGTCATGGCTGTGGGCGATGGGCACTCTGGCTGCGGCTGGGACGTCGAACTCGAAGACCGCGACCGAACCTCCCGACGCCTCGCCCTCCAGTAGGAATCGAATCGCCAATTGGCCGATACTGACCTCTTTGGCCGGGCTCGTCGCCATGCGTACTCCTCCTCCTGTTCTCGGTGCTTGGGCTGCTATGTTCGTTATCTACGTCTGTTCTTTACTCACTCTAGTGCAGCCGGGCATCCGGTGCTAGCGACTCTTGGCCTCCTTACCTCTATTCACCCAACTGCCGACAAGAGTAGTCTTCTCGGAAACTAGTTTTATGGCATCGGTTCTTCTCGGGGGGTTGGTGCACCAGGTGGCACCACCTCCTCATCCTCTAAAAGCAATGCTTCTTCGTCCACTTCCATAGGCACGGGGGCGGCTTCTTCTCTGCTTCTTCTTCGAAGCAGCCAAACTGAGAGCGAAATTATTACGAGTATTAGCAAAACGCCAACCCTGCTTCTTCTAACTTGACCGAGTGTCTTTTGCAGAGCGCCAATTTCTCGGGGTGGAAGGGGCTGAGGGTTGAGCAAAACCCACGACAAGTCGCGCAGAGCCCCGCTGATAGCCAGACGGATGTCTCGGGGTGGAAGGGGCTGAGGGTTGAGCAAAACCCACGACAAGTCGCGTAGAAGCCCGCTGACAACCGGACCAATAGGACCGTACGGCCCCCACGGGGAGCTCGGATCGCCGGGATCGTCCGGGTTGGGATAAAGCACTGCATCGAGCAGTCTGACCAGCGCGGCTCTGGTAACGTTAATGGGCTCGTTCATACCTCAATCGTCCTCCTCTTGGCTTCCTCGACAGATTGGCCCTCTACCCACACGAGTATGGTGCCACTTGAGGCAGCCCGACGCGAGTCGCCGTCTCTGTCCTCTTCTCCACCCTCTACTTCGGATGCGGGCTTGCTCACCCGCATCCCTTTGCTCCAAGCCCTAAAGCTACTGGTCTCTTGTTGACAAACGTCGAAGGCAAGCCAGTGATGAGATATGACGCTCTTGATCTGAGCTTGGTGCTCTTCGAACCCTAAGTCATCCGCTACTTCGGGGTTTGTGAGCCTGTTTGTGAGGATGGACAGCGATGCATAGCAGGAGACTAAAAACTCAAAGTTTCCCTCTCCGACTAGCTCAGCAAGCGTGTTGGAGGACTGATCCCAAGCACGGCTCTTAAGTCCTGAGGCGAGGAGGTAATCCAATGCTCGATCATCGGTGATGCCCAGTTTTTCAAGGTATTCGAGGTTGTTAGTAACTTCGTCCTGCACAAGCTTGAGGAGACCCACCTTATCTATGTACAACAAAATCAGCCCGGTTGCGGCGGAACCAGCCAGCACGATGCCATATATCATCGAAAGAGTTTCAGAGTTCATGTGCTGAACAACCTCCGCCAGAAGCCTTTAGAGCGCTTGGCTTCTATCCTCATCACGGCCCGAAGAAGAACCTATACAGCCACGAGCGGCGCTCTGCAGGCTCCTGTGGCTCCGGGGGCACGTCATCCCTATTCGCGTCCTCCGAGGCCGTATCGGGGGCGTCTCGCGGCTCTGACACTGCCTCTAGCTCAGGTACGCGTTGGACTAACCCGGCGATAATGCGTCGATTTTCTCTGTCGCGCTCGTTTGCCTGTTCAAGCTGACGTTCGACGAAACCGATTCGCTCCCTGAGTTCGTCTATAAGCTCGCGGCTTACGTCCTCTGTATGGCCGATATTCTCGGCGTAACTCTCGCCGTTAGTCTCACCGTTAGCCTCGGGGTTATGTTCCGTTATGCGAACGAAAACCGTGCCGTCATGGTCTTTACGGTGGGCGATGGTGTCGCGGTAGATGCGCTGCCGTATAGCCTGCTTGCTAACGCCCAAGATGCTCGCCGCGTTAGCTACCGTTATCCATTCGTTATTCATGGCGTGATATCCACGTTACGCCATCGCCCCGGTCGCGTATAGGGGATACCTTGGGTATTTATGCACGACCACAAGATGTAGGGTTTAGGGTTGGGTGCGGTACGGGTCGCCTAGGCCGTTAGGACCGGGGGAAAGCGCATAAGGTCTCAATATCCTGCAAGTGGGTGCGCAACACCGGGTCGGTCGCCTTGCGGTAGAGGCGCTCCAACCTCGTGGGCTCCGCTTCCTCCGAATTCTCCGTATCTCGTTTCTCGCTCATGCTCGGAAGTATACAGACGG
>JAIVIG010000535.1 GCA_020200675.1 Actinomycetota bacterium | reverse complement strand
GTGAGGGGAAGACGACCACCACCGTAGGCCTTGGACAGGCCTTCAAGCACATCGGCAAGACGGCGACGGTGGCGGTGCGCCAGGCTTCGATGGGTCCTGTCTTCGGCATCAAGGGTGGCGCCGCCGGCGGCGGCTACAGCCAGGTCGTGCCGATGGAGAATCTCAATCTGCACCTCACCGGCGACATCCACGCGGTCACCGAGGCCAACAACCAGCTCGCCGCCATGATCGACAACCACCTCTACCAGGGCAACGCCCTGAACGTCGACCCGCACAGCGTCACCTGGCGGCGGGTTATGGACGTAAACGACAGGGCCCTGAGGCACATCGTTGCGGGGCTTGGCGCCAGGACCGATGGCGTCCCGCGCCAGACCGGATTCGATATCACGGCGGCCTCGGAGGCGATGGCGATCCTCTCGCTCTCCACCTCGCTACAGGACATGCGCAGCCGCTTCGGGCGGATAGTGATCGGCACCGACGCCGACGGAAACCCCGTGACCGCCGAGGACCTCAAGGCCGCGGGCGTCATGGCGGTAATCATGAAGGAAGCCATAAGACCGAACCTCATGCAGACCCTCGAGAACACGCCTGCCCTGGTCCACGCAGGACCCTTCGGCAACATCGCCACGGGCAACTCCTCCATCGTGGCCGACCTTATCGGCATCCGGGGCGGCGACTTTCTCATAACCGAGGCAGGCTTCGGCGCCGACATGGGCGCTGAGCGCTTCTTCAATATCAAGTGCCGCTACTCGGGCCTCGAACCGGACGCCGCGGTGCTCGTCGCCACCGTGCGGGCGCTCAAAGCCCACTCGGGTCGCCACGAGGTAAGGGCGGGCAAGCCCCTCCCCGAGGAGATGCAAAAAGAGAACCCCGATGACGTTTATGCTGGTGCGGCCAATCTAAAGAAGCAGATAGAGAATATCCGCCTCCACGGGGTCTCGCCGGTGGTGGCAATCAACGCCTTCCCTACAGACCACGAGACGGAATACGATGCCATCCGCGAGATCGCCGAGGAGATGGGCGCGCGGGTGGCCGTATGCAACCACTTCTCGGAAGGCGGGGCTGGCGCCGTGGAGCTAGCCGAGGCGGTCGCCGAAGCCGCCGAAGACCCGACTGAGTTCGAGTTCCTCTACCCTGATGAGGCTCCTTTGAGAGAGAAGATCGAGACCATCGCCAAACGGGTCTACGGGGCAGAGGACGTCGAGTACAACCCGCAGGCGGCGAGGATGCTCGACTCCTATGAGAACAACGGCTTCGGCGAGTTGCCCGTCTGCATGGCCAAGACGCACCTCTCCATTACCTCAGATCCATCGCTCAAGGGGGCGCCAACGGACTGGACGCTCCCGGTCAGAGAGGTCAGGGCGTCGGTGGGGGCCGGGTTCGTCTACCCTATCTGCGGGGACATGCGCACGATGCCGGGTCTGAGCGCTTCTCCCGCCGCCGAGGGCATAGACATAGATGAGAACGGCGAGATAGTGGGGTTGTTCTGAGAGTCGAGTCGCTGAGGAAAACGGTAGAGGTGTTCTCTACAATCCGCAACAACTACTTCCAGCCAGCGATGCGCAAACTGATGGCCCATTCGGTCTCGGTCTGGGAGTCGGACCAGGAAGCGTTCGCCTACCATCCCGTTGGCTAC
Organism: Actinomycetota bacterium; assembly: GCA_020200675.1. Taxonomy (GTDB): domain Bacteria; phylum Actinomycetota; class Rubrobacteria; order Rubrobacterales; family Rubrobacteraceae; genus Rubrobacter_F. The sequence goes on along the minus strand of JAIVIG010000535.1, from coordinate 1,117 downwards.
ATGCAGATCTCACCCGAGGTGATGCACGACGACGTGGTGCAGATCTACAAGGAGCAGCAGGCGATCGGCTACCCATCGACGCTCGTAGAGGGGGAGCAAGAATGCCTGGAGTACATGCGGAACATCTTCCACGACTGGCAGGCCCAGAACATCACGAGCATCCTGCACGAGCACCGCGGAGGGTACGCGAACAACAAAGCCTCGGTAAGGGCCCTTGCCACCAAAGCCCAGGCCGAGGGTGTGCAGATCCACGCCGGGGTCAGGGTTACCGGATTTCGCATGGAAGACGGACGGGTGAGCGCCGTACAGACGGATGGGGGCGTGGTCGGCTGTGATCACCTCGTCGTGGCTGTCGGCCCTTGGGTCAGGGACATCTGGAGGATGCTCGATCTGCCCGAAAAGATCACCGTCAAGGGTCCTGATGGCGAGCTGTACCGCGACCGTGAGATGTGGACGTACTGGTCGCTGCAGGAGGGTGTGCTAGGGGTCGAGCCGAGCTTCCTTACGGACAACGAAGGCGGCATGCCGCCGGTGATCCACGTAGATACCGATGCCCCACTCTATGACGAAGACGGCGAGCTCGTCACGGACGAACTCTGGGGGATCTACTACAAGCCTGATTTCTACTTCAACGGGGTACAGGGCGGGGCCACGCCCTACGTCGTCGACCAGCCCGCGAGCGAGGTCGCAGTCGACCCTTACGGGCCCGAGAGCCCCGACTTCGTGGTCGGAGAAGACTTCGCCAGGATGTGGACCTCGGCGCTCGCTCACTGCCACGGGCGTTTCGAGGACAAGGGCTACCTGTTCTCGAAGGAGCCATCGGGCGGTATCGGCTGCTTCACCCCTGACAGCTTCCCCGTATTCGACACGTTCAGGAACAATGCCTACGTCATCGCCGACTCCAACCACGGCTACAAGATGATCGGGGTCGGCGCGCTGGTGGCGAAGGAGCTAATGGACGAGCCGCAGGGGCTGCTCGAGCCTTTCCGCTTCTCCCGCTACGAGACCGGAGAACTACACCCAACCAGCAACTCTCCCTTCCCATGGAGCTGACACACGGAGGCTCCGAACACCGGGTAGATACAGCCAGGATCGAACGCGCCGTAAAGGAGATACT
>JAIVIG010000330.1 GCA_020200675.1 Actinomycetota bacterium | reverse complement strand
GCTTTAGCTCGAAGGCTCGAAGACGGCGACCTTCGCGCCAATCGGTGGCTTTGGAGCTATCGATGGAATCACTCATGCCAGTTCATTACCCGAGGTTCGCTTCTTTATGCAGAGATCAGTAACCGCCCTTCCGACTCTTGTCGTTCAGCAGATCGTCCGTCTGGAAGGGGCTCCTACGAGAGCAGACAGTAGAATCGATCTTGGACTTCAGGAGACCCTGTCCTTATCCTTGTACTGGTCCAGCCAAGCCGCGTACTTTGACGCCAAGCTCCCGACCACGAACTTCCTCGTCTGCCTGATCGCCGCCACGCTACCGCTGCTTGTCGCCCTGTGGCTGTTTCGACGGAAGGCGTACTGAGCAACTATTCCTCTGGTGCAATGTCGAGCGTGACCCCGATGTACACTCTATTGCGTACGTACCCAGAGGGGAGAGGCGGCGGTGGGCGACTTCTTCGACTTCGAGAACCTGATGAACCACCTGCACGGGGCTTTCAACCACTTCCCGATCGCGCTACTCTTCGTGAGCGCCGGCCTGGACTTCGTCGCCCGGAAGAGACCGAACCTGCGTTCCAGCGCGTGGCTCCTGCTCGTGCTCGGGACGCTGGGGGCGATCGCGGCGACCGTCTCGGGGCTCCTGGCGCACCTGGCCTACGAGGACGACCCGTACCTGCTCTCGGCCATGGAGGTTCACCAGTACCTGGCCTTCGCCACGACGACCCTCTTCGCCGCCCTCACGGCCTGGCGCTGGCGTTCCTTGAGGCGCGGCTCGGACGTCGGAGGGAACCCGGTGTATTTGGCGCTGATCCTGCTGGGGGTGGTGGTTCTCGGCGTCACGGGCTTTCTCGGCGGAAACCTCCTCTCCGAATACGGCATTGGGGTCAAGGGCGTCACCCGTTAGAGAGGCGCGACCGCTAGAATAGCGGTTAACAGCAACTTGACAGCGGAGAGGAGACGTCGTGGACGTGACCCAAAGTTTTAGCGGCCTCGCGGAGGAAGTTCGGGATAGCTTCGGCGAGGACATAGTCTCCTTGAGGCGCGACATCCACAGAGAACCCGAACTCGGCTTCGACACGGAGAAGACCGCCGAGAAGGTTCTGGACGCGCTCGACGGTCTGCCGTTGGAGGTTCAGACCGGCGTCGCCGAGAACGGCGTGGTCGCGACCTTGAAGGGCGAGGGAGGCGACGGCCCTATGGTGGCCCTCAGGGCCGACATGGACGCCCTGCCGATCCACGAGGAGACGGACCTGCCGTTCGCCTCGGAGACGGACGGCAAGATGCACGCTTGTGGTCACGACGGCCACACGAGCATGCTCGTCGGCGCCGCCCGCGCCCTCTCTCAGGGTCACCTGCGCGAGCGGCTGAACGGGACCGTCAAGTTCGTCTTCCAGCCCGCCGAAGAGGGCCAGGCCGGGGGCCGGGTGATGGTTGAGGAGGGGGTCGCCGAGGGAGTCGGTTCGATCTTCGCGCTGCACCTGTGGCCGGGGCTGACGTTCGGGACCGCGGCGACGAAGGCCGGCCCCATAATGGCCGCCGCCGACGCTTTCGAGATGACGGTCAGGGGCTCGGGCGGACACGGCGCCATGCCGCACCTGGCCGCCGACGCGGTCGCCATCGCAGCCCAGGTCGTGACGGCGCTCCAGACTATCGTCTCCAGGGAGGTCGACCCGGTCCAGCCCGCGGTCTTGACGGTCGGGGAGATCGGGGCCGGTACCGCCTTCAATATCATCCCCGAGACGGCGCGCCTGGGCGGTACCGTCCGCACCTTCGACGCGGATCTACGCGACAGGTTCCCAAAGCGCATCGAGGAACTCGCTCGCGGCGTGGCCACAGGCATGCGCGGCGACATCGAGCTCGACTACCGCTTCTCATACCCCGTCACCAGCAACGACGCCGGAGGAGGACTATGAGCAGCACGGCGCCTAGAGGTACGAGGGCGGCGACGGCGGCTCGTCTCCAGCTTATTACCAGCGCCTCTTTGACGGCGGCGGTGGCGACGTAGAGGCCGTACGGGAGCGCCACGAAGGGGGCGTAGGGGATCCAGAGCACCAACCCTATTGCCGTCGCGTAGCCCAGGGCGCGGAATATAGGCACGAACTTGCGCCTCGAAGGGGCGCCGTCGAGGACGGTGAGGACGAGCGCAGAGAGCCCCGCGACGAGCAGGGGGCCCAGCACGAGCGCCACGGCGAGGCCCGGGAGCGCCGCGTACAGAAAGCCGTAGTTGAACTCGAGCCGCCAGACGGCCCGCAGGAGCTCGTCGCAGATAAGGTTCAGGTACAGAACGAACGAGGCGAAGAGGGCCGGCCTCACCAGGCCGCCCTCCGGGTCGAGCCTCCCGAAGAACCTCCCCGGCGCGAGCCAGACCCCGCGCACGACGTCCCAGAAGCCCTCCGGCGATTGGTAGCCTGACGGTTCGCCCTGGCGCGTCCCCCTTCGTAGCACCCGGCTTTACTCCGAGCCCTGCTCGTCTTCGCGCACGACCTCGCCCACGCGAGTTTCGAGGGTCAGGTCGTTGGTGTCTTCGGAGGGAAGCCGGACGTTTATGCTGCCCGTCTCCACAAGGACGAGGCCGCTGCCCGAGAAGCGTCCCAGCAGGGTGGCGTCGCCCGACTCGACGCGCGCTTCCAGGATGCCCACGACGAGGTTCTCGATCTCGAGGTCGCCGGAGCCGACGGTGATCTCGGCGTTACCGGTCTCGGTGCTCACGGACTCGACCGTCACGTCTCCTCGGGGCGCTTCGATGACGATGGAGCCTCGGACGTCCTCCACGGAGACGTCCCCGCTCTCGGCGCGCACCGTCGCGTTGTTATCCAGGTCGGAGATCTCCACGTCCCCCGCCTCGGACTCGACCTCGACGACGGTCCCGGGCGGGACCCTGAGGGCGTAGTCGACGCCGGTCCCGCCGCCCCCGTCCGAGGAGATCTCCAGAGTCGAGCCCTCGCCGGACGATGCCTCCACCGGCACGTCAGCGGCGTTCTCCTTGGCGGCGGCGGTGTTGCGGCCGCGGGCGTACCTCTTCGCGCTGATCTCCACGTTCTCCAGCCCCTCGGCGCCCTCGATACTCACCCGGCCCGGCCCGTTCGTCAGGCGCACCACCGGCTCCGGCCCCGTCTCGATCGAGTCCTCGAAGATGCTCGTGCCGCCGGCACTATCCCCGTACGAGAACAACAGAAGGACCAGGCCGATCAACAACACCAACAACAGAAGTCCGGCGACGACGGGCACGAGCCCCGGACGAAAGGCGGGCCGTCCGCGCCTCCTTTCCGTCGGCTCCCTCGTCGGCTCTGGGGGCCGCTCGTCGGGAGGACCGTCGGCCTCTCCGCCACGCTCCCCATTCTCCGGTCTAAAGCTCACCCAGCAGCTTCTTGATTCTGGGTAACACCGGCGGCGCCTGCGAAGGGGGAGAGCTCATCCGGAAGCGGCTCGCGGCCGGTACACGAAGACGGGTCAACCGCCAGGCCGGAGGCGATACCCGTCAGCTTCACGGCCTACTTCTCTACGGCCCTATGCGGCCGTAGACGTCTTCCAAGCGGACGATGTCGTTCTCGTCGAACTCGCCGAAGGAGACCTCAAGGATCCTCACCGGCTGTTCGCCAACGCAGGAGAGCCTGTGGACCGTCTCTCTCGGGATGTAGAGCTTCTCTCCGGGGGCGGGGTGCAAGACATCGTCGCCGAGCTCGACCTGCGCGCCGGGGTCCAGCACGACCCAAAGCTCGTCGCGGCGGTAATGGTACTGGCTGGAGAGAAGGCCGCCAGGATCGACGGTGATGATCTTGACCGTGCTGGGGAGATTGTGGGTGTACTGCTCGAACCTGCCCCAGGGCTTCTCTACCCTTACCGAAGGTGGCCTACCGCCCGAATACATCTCCTCGCTCATGCGGGGGCAGTTTAAACTAGCAGTCAGCTTTCAGCAATTGGCTGTCAGCTACGGTTCGGTCGTCCGACATTGGCGGCGCAGTACGAAACGTGAACAGCCTCGAGACCGGCTTGCCGCAACGCCATAGAAGGGAAGTACCGGACCCCCCGATAGGAACCGGCCCCTGGGGTCGCGGCCGTTACTGCTGTTTTTGTTGTTGGTCTTGCTGCTCTTGCTTGGGCTGCTGGTCCTTCGGGGCCTGTTGCTTCTCCTGCTTGGGTTGTTGGTCTTTCGGGCCCTGCTGATCGGGCTGGTTCTGCGGGGATGCCTGGTTGGGTTGGTTTTGCGGGGCCTGCTGTTGGTTGGATCCACCGAAGAGGACTGAGAAGAGACCCAGCTGCGTAAGCAGAACCAGGACCAGCAGGAACACTATCACGACCAGAAGGCCAACTACCAGCCCGGAAGCTCCGCCACGCCCGTTTGCTCGCCGTCCGCGCTCCTCGTCCATTTTTCCATTGTAGACGAACGTGATGGGGACCAAAACCCCGGCATGGCCCCGCTATCCCAGTCCAGGAGCCCGGCTCGGAAACCGCGACGGCGTAGCCGAGCTGGTTTGGGCTAGCGGTAGACAAAGGAGCCCGCCCGGACCGGGCTCATTACGAGAAGTTGGGAATTACCTCCCTGGCGAAGCGCTCGACCATGTGCGGCTCGTAGGCGACGCGGGGCAGGTAGACCTGGAAGTAGGTAACGCCGGTCTCGACCAGCGGCTGCAGGCGTTCGGAGATTTCTTCGGCCGTGCCGACCATGAACCGCCTGGAGTACTCGTCGTAGCTCATGCCGCCCCGGGCGAGGGCCGTGGCGCTCTCGGGGTCTTCGCCCTCTTCGAGGAGGTAGACGTTGACGGAGTTGGAGCGTGTGATCTCCTCGTAGTCGCGCCCGAGGTCGTCGCAGTGCCCGCGCAGCACGTCGAACTTGTGGCGTAACTTGTCCACGTCCCCGATGATGTTGCATGCATCGGCCCACCGGGCCACCAGCCTCAGCGTGACCTTCTCGCCGCCGCCCCCGATCCAGAAAGATGGGTGGGGCTTCTGCACGCCCTTCGGCTCGTTTATGGGCCGGTCTATCGTGTAGAACTCGCCTTCGAAGACCGGCTCGTCCTCGGTCCACATACGGTGGACTATCTCGCATGCCTCCCGGAACATCCGCATCCGCACGGGCACTTCGGGGAAGCCGTAGCCGTAGGCGCGCCACTCGTGCTCGTACCAGCCCGCGCCCAGGCCGAAGAGGAGCCGCCCGTTGCTCATCACGTCGACGGTCGAGGCGATCTTGGCGAGGAGCGCCGGGTTGCGGTAGCCGTTGCAAGTGACCATCTGCCCGATCTTTATCCTCTCGGTGTCGCGGGCGAGGCCGGCGCTGGTGGTCCAGCACTCGAAGGTGGTCTCGTGCTCGGGCCTGGGGACGGTGTGGAAGTGATCGTAGACCCAGATCGAGTCGAACCCGCCGCTCTCCTCGGCGACCTTTGCAACCCGCGTCATCGCCTCGTACTGCTCGACGGGGTCCTCTGTCTCGACCAGGTCCATCCGCCAACCCTGCGGGACGAACACACCGAACCGAACCGCCATACGAAACCTCCCGGGGAGTTGCCTACTGCCCCACATCATACCCCCGGGGCGTGCCTCGACGCCGGGAGCGCAATTACTCTTTTGAGAGGGAGCCTCGTCTCCCCGGGGATGACGAACTCGTTGGGGATCTCGGTCCGATCGCGCCACTCCTCGAGCGCCGCGTCCAGGTACTTGAGGTCGCTCTCGCCGACGGCGTTCTCCTCTTCGGGCATGGCGACGTCACCCATGACCCGGTAGAGTAGCCGCTGCAGCCCGATCAGCAACTCCGCCACGTCTCCGTCCGACTCGGCGCGGGCGAGGCCGATGAAGGAGCTCGCCTCGTCCACGTCGCCGAGAACGATTATGCGGGCGTCGTGCTTGGAGATACGGCCGGCCCCGAGCAGGGTGGTGGTCCCGTCGTCGCCGCCGCGGGTCGAGACGGGCGGCCTCTTTTCGTCGCTCACTTCGGTCCTCCTTTATAAGAGCCGGTCTTCTCTTGCGCGGTGGTAAAATCGTTCTTCGTGAGGGTTCGGATGAGATTTCCCCTGAGTTCCGAAGGTCCCCTGGGACGGGCGGCCTCCGTCGCGGCCCGGCATCCATCTTACCGGATCGAGGGTGAGAACGGCACGGCGAAGGTGGACGTCGAACTGGAGCTGCCGGAGGACTGGCGTCCTCTGGACGACCTGGGGACGCTGTTGCGGGGAGAGCGGGGGGCCGAGTACGCGGCGGACGGCGTCGCGCTGGGCGGCGAGGAGCTCTTCGGGGGGCTGGGCTGCTTTCTGCGCAAGCAGCGCCGGGGTACGTCGGCGCGGGATTGGTGTACGCCAAAGAAGCTCGGGGGCAAGCAGCTCTTTCCGTGCAAGCAGATCCGGGTCTACGACAACGACCACGCGACCTCGAACTCCTGGTACGCCTTCGGCGCGATGGGCGAGGACGGCGTCTTCGAGGTGGACAAGGAAAGGCTCACCGAGCGCGTACTCTCGGACCTCGGGCCTTGCGCGCGGTGCCCGATCCTCGACCTCGACGGGACCGCCGAGATCCTAGCCCGCCTCCCCGAGCGGATAGACCCGAACCGCGACGAAGCCTGGCGCTACAGGGGCAGCGGGCCTCTATCGAGCTGGACCGTGGCCAAGAACAACGACCCCGCACCGGAAGAGACCCCGGCTCCCGACCCGAAAGAGGGCCTCTTCGAGCGCCTCGCGAAGAGCGTGCGCCAGGGTGGGGTCGGGGTCGTGGCGGCTTCGGGGGGTGCGCCGGGCTCGCGCAACGTGCCCGAGACGCGCTACGAGGACGTCGGCGGGATGCGCGAGACCGTGGCCCTCGTGCGCGAAGCCGTCGAGCTGCCCATAACACACCCGGAGATATTTCAGAGGCTCGGCATCCGGCCGCACAAGGGGATACTCTTCTACGGCCCGCCGGGGACCGGGAAGACCCTGCTCGCGCGGGCGGTCGCGCACGAGAGCGGGGCGCACTTCATAGCGGTGGCGGGGCCGGAGATCCTCAACAAGTACTGGGGTCAGAGCGAGGCTCGTCTGAGGAACATCTTCGCCGAGGCGAGGGCCAAAGCGCCCGCGATAATACTCTTCGATGAGATAGACTCCTTCGCCTCCTCGCGCGACGCGATGAGCGAGAGCTTCGAGGCGACGCTCGTCTCCCAACTGCTCTCGCTGATGGATGGGATGAACGATCTGGGGCGCATCTGCGTCATCGCCACGACCAACCGCCCGAGCGCCCTGGACCCGGCTCTGAGACGACCGGGCCGCTTCGACCACGAGATCGAGGTAGGGCTCCCCGACGCCGAGGCGCGCCTGCACATCCTCAAGATTCACGCCGAAGGCATGCCCGCGGCTCCCGACCTGGACCTCAAACAGATCTCCGCCGCGACGCGCGACTACTCGGGAGCGGACTTGGAGGCTCTGTGCCGGGAGGCGGCGCTAGTGTGCATGAGGCGCACCATAAACCTGCGGGACCTGGAGAAGAGGGTCTCGCCGAACAAGCTGGGCAGCCTCTCCATCAGCACCTACGACTTCCGCACCGCCATGAAGCGCGTCGGCCCGAGCGTCCGCCGATGACAGTACCGGGCTGAGCTCTCGCCGATCGTGAAACCGCGGGATGTGGGCATCGGCAGGTTGTTCGAGAGCATACGGGACGCGGTCGTGGTCGCGGAGGCGGACACCGGGCAGATTGTCCTCTGGAACCCGGCCGCGACGGAAATCTTCGGGTACTCGTCCACCGAGGCGCTCGAGCTGCGCGTCGACGATCTAGTCCCCGATCGCCTCAAAGCTCAGCATCGAGCGGGCCTGGACCGTTACCGGGAGACGGGCCACGGACCCTACGTCGACTCCCGCGTGCTGCTAGACCTGCCCGCCGTACACAAAACCGGTGAGGAGATCCGCATCGAGATGTCGCTCGCTCCTGTCAGCCCGATCGACGACGCGGCAGCCAGCGGGCGTTTGGCGCTCGCTATAATCCGCGACACCACCGAGCGCAAGCGGATCGAGGAGAGGCTGCGCGAGAGCGAAGGGCGGTTCCGCGCCCTTATCCAGAACGCGCTGGATATCATCATGGTGACCGACGCCGACGGAACCATACGGTACATGAGTCCATCGGTCGAGAGGACGCTGGGCTACCGACCCGAAGAGATGCTCGGTACCAACACCGGCGAATACGTACATCCCGATGACTTGGAGAAGGGGTTCAAGGAACTCGCCGAGGCTCTGGCCAAGCCCGGGGTTCACCCGGTGGCGGTAGAGACTCGTGTTCGGCACAAGGACGGCACCTGGCGCTGGCTCGAGGGGATTGCCAACAACCTGCTGGAAGATCCGAGCGTAAGAGGATTGGTGTTCAATCATCGGGACGTCACCGAACGCAAGCAGGCGGAGAGGGAGCTCGCGCGGCGGGCGGCGGAGCTGGCGAGCTCCAACGCCGAGCTCGAGCAGTTCGCCTATTCCGTCGCGCACGACCTGCGCGCTCCGCTGAGGGGCATCAGCGGTTTTAGCCAGGTACTGTTGGAAGAGTACGCTGACGGACTCGACGAGAAGGGTAGAGACTACCTGAGGCGCGTGGTGATCGCCGGCCAACGTATGGGCAGGTTGATAGACGGTCTGCTAGAACTGTCGCGCGTAACGCGCGCCGAGATACGCTACGAGACGGTGGACCTGAGTGGCCTGGTCGAGGGCATCGCCGAGGAGCTCAAGCAGAGTGATCCGGAACGGTGGGTGGAGTTCGTGATAGAGAAGGGTCTGGTAGCTGAGGGGGACCGGCGATTGCTGAAGGTGGCGTTGGAGAACCTGTTGAGCAACGCGTGGAAGTTCACGGAGAAGCGGGCGCGGATCGAGTTCGGCGTCGCGAAGGACGAGGGCGCGCCGGCATATTTCGTACGCGACAACGGGGTCGGTTTCGACATGGCCTACGCCGACAAGCTATTCGGTGTCTTCCAAAGGTTGCATGGCCCGGACGAATTCGAAGGTACGGGAATCGGTCTCGCGATGGCGGCGCGCATCGTGCAACGTCACGGGGGGCGAATGTGGGCCGAAGGGGAGGTAGGACGCGGCGCGACCATCTACTTCACACTGTAGCATGCTATATGGAGGCGTCGATCTATGGAGCGTGTCCCCGGGTTCGGAGGGCTCTCCGCTAAGACAGACTAAGCAGCAAGGAATTTTGCCCATGGGCTCCGAACTCCTCGCTGTCCTCCATAGCCTTCGCGTCGCCACGAAACCCTCCGGCCCCGGAGCATGCCTTAACTTAACGGAGTAGTTCGGTCCTGCAGTCCCACCAAACCGGCGAGCAACCATGGAAGGCAACGTTGGCGCGCGGGCTAGGGCCGCCGGTTGGGATTCAGGAGGCGATTCGTTCCCGGGGCGTAGGTCCTACGATCCCACGGGCGGATCGCAAAGCTTGCGGGGCCAGGGAATAGAAGTCGGGGGAGAGCTCCACGCAGCACGAGGTGCTTTCGGGGAAGTCCACCCGGCGAAACAGGTCTTCGAGCGGGACGGTTCCCATCCCGGGCGGCAGGTGCAGGTCTCCGAGCCCGTAGACGGGGTGCTCGGAGACGGGCGGCTCACCCAGGAGGTTGGTCTTCATCAGGTTGTCGTGGAGGTGTACGTGACGGACGAGGGGGGCCGCGGCGGCGCACTCCTCCACGTAGTCGAAGCCGAAGACGCCCGACGCTAGGGCCGCGTGTCCAACGTCCAGGCATATACCGACCGAGGGATTATCCACCGCACAGATCTGCTCGGCCAGCTCGGAGGGCCAGACGGAGTAATCGTAGACCGCCCCACGAACGACGGGCAACTCGGGGTAGTAGTTCTCGACGGCGATGGTCACGCCGAGCTTCCCGGCCGTCTCTCCTGCCTCTCGCAGCGCGCGCCGCTCGGCGGCGAGCTGCTCTTTGAAGCTGTACCGGGCGTCGCGCGACGCTATCCGCTGGCCGGCGTGGCAGACTACTATCTGCGCGCCGATGCCGCCGGCGAACCGGAGGCTGGCGTCGAGGACGTCGCGCTGAACGTCGCGGGAGGCCAGGTCCATGAGGTTTACCTCCAGCGGGGCGTGAACGGTGTAGGCCAGGTTCGCCTCGAGCAGCAACTCCTGAACGGGCAGTAGCCGGCTAGAGTCGAGCTCACCGCCGAGGATGACGCCCAGGTCGTGCGGCATCAGCTCGACGAAGTCTGCCCCGGCGCGCTTCGAGGATGCGAGATCCTCGGCGAGCCCGAAGAGGCTGTCCGGCCGTCTCCACGGCTGGTTTATGCCCACGGTCCGAAAAGCCATACGGTCCTTGTCCTCCCTTAAGAGCCGTAAAATCGCGGCCAAGTATAAGGTCGATAACCATGTCTTGAGTGAAAAGAGCGTTAATGCTGGGTAAAACCTGCGTTTACCGGCCTATTGGGCCTACTAGAATAGGCTCTTGTTGCTTCGAGATATAAAGATCGACCCGGAAAGGAGTTCGGGATGAGCAGCTACGAGAACTACACGCACAAATCCAGGAACTACGACAAGACGCGGGAGCCGGTGGGGACCGAGATCTCCGTCGGCTGCTTCGCCCACGCGCCCGTGCCGTTGGATCGGACGGTGATCCTGGATGCCGGGTGTGGTACCGGCAACTACTCACAAGCGATGCTGGACTACGTCGGCAGGATCGAGGCGGTCGACATGAACCCCGGTATGCTGGAGGTCGCCGCGCAGAAGCTGGCCGAAGCGAAGGACGAGGGCCGCATCTCCTTCCACTCCGCCCGGATCGACGAGCTGCCCTTCGAGGACGAATACTTCGACGGGGTCATGATCAACCAGGTGCTCCACCACCTGCCGGACGAAGCCGCGAAGGACTTCCCTGCCCACCGCCGGGTCTTCGCCGAGTTCGCCCGCGTCCTGAAATCCGGCGGGGTCCTCGTGGTCAACACCTGCTCGCAAGAGCAACTGCGCCACGGCTACTGGCACTACAGCCTGATCCCGGAAGCCGCCGACGCCCTGCGCGCACGCTACGTCCCCCTCGACGAGCTGGCCGGGATCCTCTCCGACAGCGGCTTCGCGTACCGGGGAAGGTTCGCGCCGGTCGACGCCCCCGTCCAGGGCGAGTCCTACTTCGACCCCCGCGGTCCCCTTTCTAAGGAGTGGCGGGACGGCGACTCTGTCTGGTCGCTGGTCTCCGAGGACCGCCTGGACCGCACCATCTCCCGCATCCAGGACCTCGACGAGAGGGGCGAGCTGGAAGCCTTCATGGCGCGCAACGACGCACTGCGACCCCACGTCGGCCAGGCGATGGTCCTCTTCGCGTCCCGGGAGTAGATCCTCCGCACCTTATGCATTTAACACAAATTTTACGCGGAGTTTACATTTGGTTTACAATGAGGTGGTCGTTAGGGTGTCATGGATCGGGGACACAACGTGCTTTCACCTCATATGGAACGAGAAGCAAGACCGGATGGGATCCGTGCCGTGCTGGCGCGCGTGCCTCTTTTGAAGGACGTGCGGTTGGAGAACATCGGGCTCGAGCGTCTCAGCGGCGCCTTGACCAACGTCAGCTACAAGGTGACCACGGAAGCCGGGGCCTACGTGCTACGGCTCGCGGGCGAGGGGACCTCCGACTACGTAGACCGGACGGCCGAGGGACACAACGCGCGGGCCGCGGCCGCCGCCGGGGTCAACGCCGAGGTGCTCTACTTCGACGCGAGAGAAGGCACGATGCTGACCCGGTTTGTCGAGGGGATCGGCATGGACGGGGAGGGGTTTGGTAGAGGTCCCGAAGCGCCGGCTCGTGCCGCGCTGGCGCTCAAGCGGGTCCACGGCGCGGGAAGGGTCTTCAGGTCTCGCTTCGACGCCTTCGACATGATCGACGGTTACGTCAACCTCCTGCACAGACTGCGGATGCCGCTGCCGGAGGATTATTATGAGGTGGGGCGGGAGGCGGAGGCGGTGCGCCGGGCGCTGGAGGCGTCTCCCATGCCC
>JAIVIG010000534.1 GCA_020200675.1 Actinomycetota bacterium | reverse complement strand
GAGGAGATAAGGGATGGATGATCGGTAGTTTGTTGAAGTGAGGCAACGACCGTGCTTCAATGGTGGCCACAAGGAGGTGCCGCCATGACCAGAAGGCTGCCCGTCGATCCGGCTCCTGGCCCGCTGGAAGACTACGCCGAGCGTTTCGATGATCTCTTTCGTGCTCGTGCCCAGCGCGAAGGTTTTCGTCGCTATCTGGAGGGACTTTTGCTCCCCGCCGAGCGAAACAAGACCCTGACCGCTCTTGCCAACACCGAACCCCTGGCAGGAGCGCAACGTAAGGAAGCGCAGAGCTTGCAGTGGTTCCTATCTGAGTCCGGGTGGGATGCGCAAGAGATTAACGAGCGCCGCCTGGAGCTCTTGTTCGCAGAGGCGCCGACGGTTCCCGAGGAGGACGGCGTTCTGGTCATAGACGAGCACGGGGATCGCAAATGGGGCAAGAAGACCGCTCACGTGGGCAAGCAGTGGCTAGGCAACATGGGCAAGACCGAAAACGGGGTGGTGAGCGTTAGCAGCCTGTGGGCGGAGGAGGGGGTCTACTACCCGCTTGAGGTCGAGCCCTACACGCCCAAGCATCACTTCGAGGGCGGCAAGAACGACCCTCGCTTCCGCACCAAGCTAAAGATAGCGCTAGAACTCGTGGAACGCTCGGTTGCGATGGGCGTGCCCTTTCGGGCGGTGGTTGCCGACTCCTTCTACGGCGAAGACGAGGATTTCAAAGGAGCTTTGGGCGGCCTTGGGGTTGGATACGTGGTGGCCTTGAAGGAATCTCACTCGTGGTGGCACAAAGAGGGGACGATCGGGGCGCTGTGGGAGGCAGCCTTGGCGGCCAGATGGAAGAACGCCGAGGAACCGGGAGAGTGGAGGGGGGTAATACGCACCTTCCGAGACGGCCATAAGGAGACGTGGTGGGCGCTAGAGGTTAGGGCGGGACCCTACTCTCCTGAGAACGCCCAAAGGGCGCTCGTGGTCACGACCGATCCCGAAAGGCTGCCCCGCCTCGGTACTTGGTATCTGAGCACCAACCTTCCCGTCCCTGGTCCCGGGTGGGAGGAGGAGGGCCAAGCGCCGCTCGCCCCGGCGAGCGTGGCTGAGGTGGTTAGGCTCTACGGCTTGAGGATGTGGGTGGAGCAGAGCTACAAGCAGGTCAAGCATGCCCTGGGATGGAGCGACTACCAGGTAAGGAGCGAGACGGCCATCCGCCGCCACTGGCAGCTGGTTTTGTGCGCGTTCTCGTTCTGCTGGTGGGCCTGTGGTGCAGAGGGGCTGGAGTTCATAGGCGCACCGCCGGGGACCGTACTCCAAGACGATGCACAAGAAGTAGTTCCCGCGGCCTCCACCACAACGGAGGGAAGGGGGAAAAAGGAGCGAGCAGCGTCGCGCGCCCCTGCCGCCATGGCCGCGAGCGCTGAGGGGGGTAAGGGGATGGCTGGAGCCCTACATAATGGTGTGGCGATACTGGAGGGCATTCACCGACAAGGACCCGCCCGAAGAGTTGAGAGCATTGCTTGAGCGGGTATTTTCGGGCGAGGGGCTCTACCTCTATGTCCGCTAGCAACAAACTACCGATATGTAGTGTTGACTAGAATGCGTAGGGTCGGGACAGTGGGGGCG
>JAIVIG010000329.1 GCA_020200675.1 Actinomycetota bacterium | reverse complement strand
CCTGCTTACGGAACTGTGTGCAGGTAGCCCGATCCCCGGAAAGCAGCCATCTCCGCCTAGAGACGACTGCGAGATCCTTATATATCTCTCTCTGCGGAAACCGTCCGCGAAGCCATCCGCGGAGCCATCTCGAACCCCTCTTCCACCCGGACGGCCTCCAACAACCGAATCAGTCTCGGTTGGTTTCGCTCGCGGGCGTGCGCTAACGAGTGGTCCAGCCAAGCGAGCACCGCCATAAGCTCTTTGGTGGAGCTCTGCCGACATAGGAAGGTATAATTAATGGTTAGACCGTCATTCGAGGAGGAAGCGCGATGCCTCAACAGCAGTCGATTTCCGTAGAAACGGTGAAAGCCATCCTCGATGCCTTCAATGCTCACGATCTGGACGCGATCATGGAGTTCTTTGCGGACGATTGTTCGTTGGATATGCCCCGTGGACCAGATCCGTGGGGGCAGCGTTTTGTGGGCAAGGCGGCCGTGAGAGAGGGGTTAGCCACGCGCTTCAAGGGTCTTCCAGACGTCCGCTATAGCGACGACCGCCATTGGATCACTGGAAATATGGTTGTGTCAGAGTGGTTGCTGACGGGCACAAGGCCCGACGGAGTCCGGGTCAAAGTTCGTGGATGCGACCACTACGAGTTTCGAGACGGGAAGGTGGTTCGGAAGGACGCGTACTGGAAGATAGTTGAGAAGCCATGATGGGGGTTTTTGCTTAACCCCTCAAAAAGGTAGATTGGGCAACCCCTTGCGTATTCACCCCCCTTCCGAGAGCTAAGAGCTTCTCGGAAACACAGGGCATAGAAAGAGGGCCGAGGCTACCCCGCTACGCTCCGGCCCGACGGCGACTCTACGCGCTCGGTGTACCCTAGCCGTACCTCTGCGCCGCTTGTTCGATCGCCGGTGTCGCCACGCCCAAGTCCTCCGCTGTCATCACCGGATGGATCTGTACGGTCGCGTCTAGTCCGAGGAAAAGGGGTTCCGCTATAGCGGGGATCTGGGAGGCGTTGACCATATTAAGGACTAGGTATCCACCCCTTGCGCCTTCCATGGGCCCGAAGTACGCCGCCTCGGGATTAATCTCCTCAAGTATGGATTGGACAGTTTGGCCGAGCTTCCCCTCCCTAGCCAATTCGTTCCCCTTCTCTGTCGGGAAGCGAAACGTGAGCATGAAGCGCATATGCATTACTCCTTTCAGCCCGCCCGAAGGAAGACTCCGGCGGGCTATCTCCTTTCCTTTACCCACCGTAATGATGCCACCCAGCGAAGACCGCCTTCCTTCCGCGTACTAGCCCTTGGTAATCATGAAGTAGTTGTTGAAGATGTCGTGCGGGAGCTGCTTGACCTCAACCTTCGTGAACCCGGTCTCCTTCAGCATCTCCTTGGCTTTCTCCTCGCCCCACATCGTGCCCAAGCCATCGCCGCCCTGCGCCAAAGAGACCGTCATACAGTGCATGGTGGAGACGGTGTACAGCAAAGGCGCTATGGGGAGGTCCATGTTGTTATGGACGTGGCTGGAGCCCGCTATGTCCTGCATCAGGTAGACGCCGTCGTCTTTAAGGGCACCAGCTATCCCTTTGAGCACCGCCGCGGGCCTTGCCTGGTCGTGGACCGCATCGAAGGTCGTTATCAGGTCGTAGCGGGCCTTCTCATCGAGAGTGGCGACATCCTTGACCTCGAAGCGGACGTTGGCTGCGCCGTGCTTCTCGGCCTCGGCGCGGGCGCGAGCGATGGCCTCCTCGGAGAAGTCGTAGCCGATGAAGCGGCTGTTTGGGAACGTGCGGGCCATGAGGTTGAGGGCGCGACCGCTGCCGCATCCTACGTCCAGAACGTCGATACCGTCCTTTAGGCGCTCGGTCAAACCCGGCACCAGCGGCAGGATGTGGTCTGTCAGGGCCGCTACCACCGTCTGGCCGCTGTCCTCGGCCATAACCTCATGGAAGCGCGGGAAGGCCGAGTAAGGCAGCCCGCCGCCGTGCTTAAAGCACTCGACGATCCCGTCCTCCACCGTCCCCATAAGCGGGATGAGCTGGGCAATGACGGCGATATTGTCGGGTGAGGCCGACCTGGTCAAGAAGGCGGCGTGCTCTTGGGGCAGACGGTACGTTCCTCCCTCCGGGTCGTGCTCAACGATCCTGCCTACGACCATGGCGTCCAGCCACTCGCGCACGTAGCGCTCGTTGAGGCCGGCTGCCGAGGCGATCTGCTCGCTGGTGGAGGGTGGCAGCCCCACCATGGCATCGAACAGACCGGTGCGGTGGCCTATGCTCATCATGAGCGACATCGCGCCGCCGTTCAGGTCGTTTATCAGTTGCTCGGCGAACGCTTCGGCTTTTGCCTGATCAATCTCCTGGGTGGTCATAACTTCACTCCTTTCCTCTCCCGCTTTCCCCAGCGGGACCTTCCTTTAGGCAGAAGTATGGTGCCATCCAGTGAAGTTCGGCGCATGATTAGTATGTACTATCTTTTTCTAGGTACTTGTGCATATAGAGGAAGTAGCAGGGGCTGCCCCGTTGCCTCTATGCACGACCCTGCATAACATTCTGCTCTAGCTGGAAGTTCCCGCGTGTTGGCGGTTCCCGCGAGCTGGGAGCCGTTACAACATCTTGTAGCGTCGCATAGAGTTGCGGGATCTTGGAAGGGGTGCAGGCAGCAGCTACCACTTGCTCATGAGCCGTCCTCCGGCTGCGGCGTCAGGCCGAGCTGCTGCAATGAGGCCTAGAGCGTCCGTGACGGTCCAAGACGAGGAGATCTTGCCGTCCCCTACCAACTGTACGAACTGACAACGCCCCGAAGGTCCGCTTCACCGCTACCTTGGGCGAAGAGCCAGAGGTCGAGCTGGATCTGGTGTAGCGGTTAGGCACTCGTGCCCTGCTTACGGAACTGCGTGCAAGTCCAAATTCTCGGAAGTAGGCCCAGCTCTACCTCCGACAGTAGCCGGTGTGGGAGATGCATGGGGCTTCACAATTCGGCATAATGCTGGTACGGGAAACGGGAAAAGGAGAAGGGAACATGGAACCTGGTGCTGCCTGCAAGCGACGTCCCTCAGTGGCATGTTGCGGGAGACTGGTTCGACGTCTGTAGGTGCGACATACCCTGTCCTTGCGAGTTCGCCCAGGCCCCGACCGATAACTGGTGCGAAGGCGTGCTTGCCTACCACGTCCGCGAGGGGCACTATGGTGATGTCCGGCTGGACGGCCTGAGCCTCATCGGGTTGGCCGCCTTCGAGGGCAACGTCTGGGCCGGAGAAGGCGAGGTATCGTTGGGGTTGTTCATCGACGAACGGGCCGACGAGCGGCAGCGCGAGGCGCTGCAGATGATTTTCGGCGGGCAGGCCGGTGGTTGGCAGGCGGAATTGGCTGAGCTGATAGGGGAGATGCGCGGCGTCGAGTTCGTGCCCATCGAGTTCGAGGTCGCAGACGACCTGGCCTATTGGCGGGCCGAGATTCCAGGCAGGGTCGTGCCAAGCGCTGAGGCCCTGACGGGACCGACGACGCCGGAGGGGCAGCGGGTGCAGCTGCTCAACCCCCCGGGCAGCGAGGTGGGACCGGGACAAGTAGCCACCTGGGGCAGAGCCATAGCGGACCGGGCGGAGGGCTTTGGCTTCAAGTGGGAGTGGGACGGCAAGTCCAGCAAGCACATTCCCTTTGACTGGACCGGCCCGTAGTTTTATCCGCTCCGACCCGCCCACTCACGAGACGTCAAGGTCTATAGCCGTGGATAGCAGTAGCGCATTCACCCCTTCAGTTCTGGAGAGGTGGCGCAGGCGAGAAAACCTCTTGCCGGGGCTGGCCCTGATAACGTTGGCCGCGGCGGGGTGGGCCTACGTCATCTACCAAGCGGTTTCTATGGAGAATATGAGGAGCGCCATGGGTGTCGTGGCGATGGGCGGGATCGGGGGATCTTCGTGTTCCTCTCAGGCTGGACGGCGATGATGGTGGCCATGATGGTGCCCGCCACGCTGCCCTTGATCCTGCTCTACCGGACCCTCGCCCATAAGCGCCTTAGCCCTGCCCGAGCACAGGTCGGCATGACAGTCATGTTGGTAGGCTACGTCGCCGTCTGGGCTACCGCGGGGCTACCAGTTTACGCCTACAGCTCGTTGTCCAGCGCCGCAGGTTCCTTGGCGGCAGTATTGCCTGCCTTACTCCTCATCGTCGGTGGCGTTTACCAGTTCACGCCGCTAAAGCGTATCTGCCATGCTCGCTGCAGCAACCCTCTGGTCTTCCTGATGCAGAACTGGCGCCCGGGAGCTACCGGCGCTCTGCGGCTGGGGATGCTCCACGGCGTCGACTGCCTGGGCTGCTGCGCCGGGCTGATGGTGGGCCTGGTGGCTCTGGGGATGATGAACCTAGCTTGGATGCTCACCGCCGCGGTCATCATCTTCACGGAGAAGACGATTCCGGGCAGCCACCGCGTCGCAGCTCCCCTGGGCGTCCTCATGGTAGCGGGCGGCGTGGTATTGCTGGGGGCGTCCTTGCTTGCCGGGATGTCGCCAGGTATGGAACCCATGTAGCCGAGCCACGAGGAAAGGGGCAATGCACTAGAGCGATACCGGCCTCTGCCACACCCGAACCCCGCGAGCAGCGTCTACGCCGCTACCTCGTAGTAGGCGGATTGCACTTACTCATGAGCTGTTCTCCGGCTGCGGCGTCAGGCCGAGCTGCCGCCTGGGGCCTATAAAAGTCCGAGACGGTCCAGGACGAGGAGATCCTGCCGTTCCCGGAGAACGGTACATTTGTATTTGGGCCCCGGCTGGTCGCTAGCCCCGTTTGTGGAGGTCCTTCTCCCGCTCTTCTTCCGGGGCGTCGCCCAGCTCCCTGTCTCTCTCCTTGCGGCCGAACTCTAGTTTGAAGTCGCGGACGCCGCGGCCCAGGGAGCGGCCCAGGTCGGCGATGCGGCGGGGGCCGATTACGAGGAGCACGACGAGGAGGACTAGCAGGATCTCCAGGGCGCCGACGGCCATCAGTAGCGCCTCGCTTCCATGAGGTGCTTGAGCCGTAGCAGGGAGCGCTCGCCGTTCTTGCGGGCGAAGCGTTCCATGCCCACGAAGCGTGCTGCCCGGTTAAGGACCTTGCCTTTGAGCCTGAAATCGCTGACGTAGGAGACGATGCACGAGGAGCCGTTAGTCGTTTCGGAGACCGTAACCTCGCCGCTGCCCTCGATGGTCGAGGTGTAGGTCCAGCGTATGGCGTCGTTGCCGTGCTCCAGGATCTTCACCTCGGGCTCGAGCCGGCCGACCGGGGTCTCGAGTATGAGGCGGTACGAGTCCTCGGAGAGTTGCTCGACCCCTTCTACGCCGACCATCCACTCCTTCGCGTTGCGGAAGTCCCCGATATAGGAAGCCACGGCCGGAGCCGGGGCCTCTATGGGTTGCTCGATCGCGACGGTTCCTGCCTCCCGCGGTTTCATCCCCATCCAAGCTCCTTTATGCGGTCCTCGCCGAAACCGAAGTGGTGGGCTATCTCGTGCACGACGGTGATCCTCACCTGCTCCTCCAGCTCATCCTGCGGGAAGTCCCGCTCCAGAGGACCCCGGAAGATGGTGATCTTGTCGGGCAGAAACCCGTAGTACCCGGCCGTCCGCTGCGTCAGGGGCACCCCCTCGTAGAGCCCGTAGAGCACGTTGTTCTTCTCGCCACCCACGAGCGGCGTCGAGTAATCCGGCCAGTCCTCCACGACTATCGCCACGTTGTCCAAAAGCTCGGCGAGCTCCGGCGGCAGCCCCTCCAACGCCCTCTCGACCAGCTCGTAGAAATCCTGCTTCTTCACGCGGGTCATTGTACACGGGAGCCCCACCGCTTTATCGACTCTGCTGCCCGGAGGCGCGAGAGTCCACGTGGAGTGGCGGCCAATTGTCGAGCGCTTGGGTAGAATAGCTATGCTAGAGATCTTCCACCGGGAGGTGCAGTCTTTGAGGTTCTTGTCCGGTTCGCGCCCCGGGCGCTGGTTGGTGTGGTTGATGTACAGAGCGCAGAACAGGCCGTTGCCGATCCCGCACGCGGCGGAGTGGATGATGATCCCCGAACACTCCGTCGAGCAGGTCCTGGAGACCGGCGCCCTCAAGAGCCTCTACCCCCAGGACGTCCTCGAAGCCGCCCGCCGGATGGATCGCCAGCGACGCGAACACGACGAACGGTACGCGGGGAGGTCCGAGAGCTAGAGCTTACGCGGAATCGGCGGGCTCGCCTGACAGATCGACACAGAGCTTCTCTACAGCTGTGGTGGTTTTTTCGGTAGTGACTCCCTCAAGAGCTGACAGTAGCCTTTGTGGTCAGGAACTCTGGCCAAGACCAGCGGTGCTGAGTCAATCCGATAGCCATCGCCGGTGTGCGTGGCTCGTAGTACCGTTTGGG
>JAIVIG010000276.1 GCA_020200675.1 Actinomycetota bacterium | reverse complement strand
CCTCCCAGACGATCTCGACGCGCTCTATGTGGTTGCGGTCCCACAAAGGCTCGAAGATGCCGTTGGCGAAGCGCAAACCCATGATCGCCGGGAACGGCTGCCAGGCGAGGAAATGATCGATACGGAAGATCGACTTCTCGGGGAGGAAATCGTGCAACTGGCGGTTGAGCATCTCGGCCGATTCGAGGTTCACCCCGAAGGGCCTCTCGATGGCGACCCTGCTCCCTTCCGGCAGGTTCGCCTTCTTCAAGGCTTCGATGGTCGGCGCGAAGACCGGCGGCGGCAAGGCCAGGTAGGCGATGACGGGTTCGTCCAGGGCGCCCAGGGCGTCTATGACGCTGTCGGCGTCGGTTACGTCGGCCTGGCGGTACTCCAGGACTTCGACGACGAACTTCGCGCGGGCGCTGGCGGAGACGCCGCCCGCGAAACGCTCCAAACTGTCGAGGACGAGGCGGCGGAAGCCGTTCTTGTCGTTATCCCACCCCCTCCGGTCCACGGCGGTGATCTTGATCCCGTTCGGGAGATCGCCCGCTTCGTAGAGGTGGGCCAGAGCGGGGAGCAGATAGCGCGCGGTCAGATCCCCCGTGGCCCCGAAGATGATTATGCGCTCTATCATCCTCTCTCCCTGCTCAGCGCACCCGGCTGGAGGCGACCGTCGTGCCGCGGAAGCTGGCCTCTATCTCCTCGAGAGAACGCCCCTTGGTCTCCGGCACCCAGAAGTAGACGAAGAACCAGGCCACGATGCCCAGTGCGGCGAACAACCAGAACGAGCCGGCACCTCCGAGCGCGGCCAGCAACACCGGGAACGTAAGGGCGACCAGGAAGTTAGACCCCCAGTTGGCGATCGACGCCACGCTCATGGCGGTACCCCGGATCCTCAACGGGTAGATCTCAGATATCATCAGCCAGAAAACCGGTCCCAGGCTGATCGCGAACGACGCTATGTACAGCCCCAAACAAATGGTCGCCAGCAGGCCCGCGGCGCCCGAGGTGGACCCCAGCGAGAAGACCACGCCCAGCAGGACCAAGCTCACGACCATGCCGATGAGCCCGATGATGAGCAGCGGTCTGCGGCCCGCCCGGTCGATTATCCTAACGGCGAGGATCGTGAACCCTACGTTGACCACCCCCACGCCCAGGGCGGTGGCCGCGATCGCTCCCCCTTCGGAGAAACCGACGCCCTGGAGGATGGTGGGCGCGTAGTAGATGACGGTGTTGATGCCGGTTATCTGCTGGAAGATGGCCAGCCCTATGCCTATGACCAGGGCGGGCCTCACGTAGGGGGCGAGCAACTCTTTGTAGCTGACGCGCGCCTGCTCTTGCTCCAGGCGCTTTATCTCCTCCATCTCCTGGAGTTCCAGATCCACTTCCTCGGGGCTCCGGGAGCGCCCAGCACGGCGCGGGCCTTATCCAGTTGGCCGTGCTCGAAGAGCCAGCGCGGGCTCTCGGGCAACATGAACATCCCGACGCCGAGGATCAGGGCAGGTAGCAGCGCGACGGCGAACATGTAGCGCCAGCCCTCTATGGGGGTGAAGATGACGCCGACGATGTACGAGAGGAGGATGCCGATGGTGATCATCAGCTGGTTCAGCGAGACCAGCGCTCCTCGCCTATCCGCCGGAGCTATCTCGGCGATGTAGAGCGGCACGATCATCGAGGCGAGCCCGACCCCCAGGCCCAGCAGGAATCGGCCGAAGATTATGAACCCCACGCCGGGCGCGAAGGCGACGGCCAGGGCCCCCACCCCGAAGATGACGGCGGCCATCAGCGTGGTGGGCCTGCGGCCGACGCGGTCGGAGAGCGGCCCTCCGGAGAGCGCGCCTACGACGGCGCCGACCAACAAGAAGCTGACGATGATGCCCTCCAAGAAGGGCGAGAGCGGCGCGAAGTCTTGCCTTATGAACAGCAAAGCACCCGAGATCACACCCGTGTCGTAGCCGAAGAGCAACCCCCCGGTCGCCGTAATCGCCGCAGCAATATTGACGAACCGGCGCCGTTCGCTCCCACCGGCCGCTACAGACCCGCCATCAGACATCTCAGTCCCTTTCCCTGAGCAGTATGCCGGGCAGTATATCCGCGAGAAATTGTAGACACAAATACTCCGACTACTAGCTTCCTGCCGTCGGCGCCCGGAAGGAGCGGTGAACGCCGCCGGCTGGCGCTTGCTCGTACCGTCGGGGCGGCGGGTAGAATTTGACTCGAAGGGGAAGCATCGGCGGAGAAACTGGCCGCCGAAGGCTCGTAGCTGGCGGCTAAGATCGGAGGTTTGCTTTGGCGCCGGGAATGCTGGTCGAGGGCGAGTGGAGAACCGAGAGGCAGCGGCAGGACGAGGAGGGTCGCTTCGTCCGCGCCGAGACGTCCTTCCGCGACTCCGTGACGGCGGATGGGTCGAGCGGGTACGAGGCGGAGCTGGGCCGCTACCATCTGTACGTCTCCTGGGCCTGCCCGTGGGCGCACCGCACCGCGATACTGCGCAGGCTCAAGGGCCTGGAGGACGCCATCGGTATCTCGGCCGTCGGCTCGTTTATGGGCGACGATGGCTGGGCCTTCTACGACGAGCCGGGCATGATCCCCGACACCGTCAACGGCACGCGCTACCTGCGCGAGGTCTACATTAAGGCCGACCCCAACTACACGGGCCGGGTCACCACCCCGGTACTCTGGGACAAAGAGACGGGGACGATAGTCAACAACGAGTCGCGCGACATCATCCGCATGTTCGACCACGAGTTCGACGCCGTGCCCGGCGCGAAGCCGGACGTGGACTTCTGCCCGGAAGACTTGCGCGAGGAGGTAGACCGGACGCTCGACGAGCTCTACGAGCCGGTCAACAACGGCGTCTACAAGACGGGATTCGCCGTGACCCAGGAAGCTTACGAAGAAGCCGTCACGCAGCTCTTCGCTGCGTTGGACCGCTGGGAAGAGCTGCTCGGTCGGAGGCGCTACCTCTGTGGTGAGCGCATCACAGAGGCAGACTGGGCCTTCTTCGCGACGCTGGTGCGCTTCGATCCCGTCTACTACGGCCACTTCAAGTGCAACCTACGACGCGTCGTGGACTACCCGAACCTCTGGGGTTACCTCAAAGATCTGTACGGGCAGCGCGGCGTCGCGGAGACGGTCGATTTCGGACACATAAAGCGCCACTACTATCGCAGCCACGAGAGCATCAACCCGACCAGGATAGTGCCGAAGGGTCCGATCTTGAACTTCCACGAGCCGCACGACCGGGAGCGTCTCTCCGGCTAAAGGACGGCAAGATCGGGCAGTATACTGGTGACATGGATAGGAACGAAGATTTGCGGGTGGTGGCGTTCGGCGGGGGAACCGGGCTGCCGGTGCTGCTGCGGGGACTCCGAGGCCGGGTCGGGGATCTCGTCGCGGTCGTCACGGTGGCCGACGACGGCGGGTCGAGCGGCCGGCTCAGGCAGGAGCTCGGGGTAGCCCCGCCGGGCGACGTCAGGAACTGCCTAATAGCGCTCGCCGGGCGGAGGCAGCTCGCCGAGGTCTTTGATTATCGCTTTGAGGGCGAGGGCGGGGAGCTCTCGCACCACTCGGTTGGAAACATCATCATCGCGGCGCTCGCGGACATGGCCGGAGGGTTCGCCGAGGGGGTCGAGCAGGCGGCCCGCTTCTTGCGCGTCAAGGGACGGGTCTTTCCGGCGGCCGAGGAGAGCCTGACTTTGGTGGCTCGCTACGCCGACGGCGCGGTGGTCAGGGGAGAGTCCGCCGTCTCCGCCATGCACCAGAGGGAGGGCAGGATCTCCCGGATCAGCGTTGAGCCCGAGGGCGTCCCCGCGCCGCCGCAGATGACGAAGGCCGTGCAAGAGGCGGACGTGGTTGTCTTGGGCTCGGGGAGCCTTTATACGAGCACTATCCCCTCGCTCCTGGGCGTTGGGACCCGAGAGGCGCTCGCGCGCTTCGCGGGGCCCGTCGTCTACGTGGCGAACGTGATGACCCAGCCGGGCGAGACCACAGGGTTCACCGTCTCGGATCACCTGCGCGTGATAGCAGAGCACGTCGGCGCGGTCGTCACCGATGTGCTCGTTCACTCCGGCGGGCTCTCGAAGGATCTCATCGACCGTTACGCGGCCCAAGGAGCCGCGCCCGTGGTTGTGGATCGCGAGGAGATCGAAGCCTCCGGCGTTCGGGTACGCGAGGCCGACTTGATCTCCCACGGCGACACGAACCGTGGGGTGCGCCACGACGCCCAACGCCTCGCGGAGGAGGTGCGCGAGGTTGCCCTCGTTCGCCTCTGAGCTGCGGCGCCAGCTCGCCGCCCGGACGGGGAGCACGAACCCAGGCGATAACCACCGGAGGGTCGAGCTCGCCGGCCTCGTGGACGCCGCCGGCGCTCACGACGATTCCGGCATGACCCTACGCACCTCCAGCGCGGCAGTCGCCCGCTCGGTGGTAAGGCTCTGGCGCTCGGAGTTCGACCTGGAGCCACACCTGGACACGTCCGGGCCGGACGCCTTCGGACGGACCCGCTACGCGGTGCGCGTCGAGGGCAATCGGGTCGTCCAGGCTGTCGAGGAGCTACGCATCGAGCGGGAACGTGCTCTGCGCGAAGCCGGCGCAAGGCCCGGGTCCCCGGCGGGCGCCGCCTACCTTCGCGGCGCCTTCCAGGGCGCGGGCTCCGTGACCCCTCCAGGCTACCGTCGCGGCCACCATCTGGAGTTCGTCCACCCGGACGAGGAGTTCGTGAGGCGCGTCGCGGCCCTCTCGCGGGCGCCTCTCAAGGTCATCAGGCGCAGGGGCCGGTGGGTAGCGTACGCCAAAGGCGCCGACTGGGTGACCACGCTCCTCGCCCAGATGGGTTTGCACGAGGCGGTCCTCGAGTACGAGGCCCGGGCGGTCCTCGGCGAGGCGAAGGCGAACGCCAACCGGGTGACGAACTTCGACGCAGCGAACGCGGCGCGCACCGCCGTCGCCGCGGCTCGCCAGCAGGAGGCCCTGCAGAACCTCGACCCCCAAAGCCTGCCCGAAGCGCTCGGCGAGATGCTCGTGCTCCGGCTCGAACACCCCGACGCCTCGCTCGCCGAGCTCGCCCGGCTCGGTGGGATCTCGAAGAGCGCCGCCAACCACCGCCTGCGAAGGCTAGCGGCGAGAGCCGGGTAGCGTTGGAGGCGGTGTGCGTGTTCTGCGGTTCGAGGGAAGGCTCGCGCCCGGCCTACGCGGAGGCCGCGAGGAGCATGGGAAAAGAGATCGCACGCCGCGGGCTCGGGCTGGTCTACGGCGGCGGGCGGGTCGGCTTGATGGGGGCCGTGGCCGGCGCGGCGCTCGAAAAGGGCGGTGAGGTGGTTGGTGTGATCACCGAGGCGTTGATCTCCAAAGAGATCGCGCACTCAGGTCTCGCCAAGCTCCACGTGGTCGGCTCCATGCACGAGCGCAAGATGCTGATGGCCGACCTCTCCGACGGTTTCGTCACCCTACCGGGAGGATACGGTACGCTCGAGGAGTTCTTCGAGGTGCTCTCCTGGGCGCAGCTGAGCATACACGAGAAACCGTGCGGTCTCCTGGATGTGGACGGCTTCTGGGATCCTCTCTCCACGCTCTTCGACCAAGCCGTGACCGAGGGTTTCGTCCACCCGGACCACCGCTCCCTCGTTTTGACGGAAGGGGACCCACGCGTTCTGTTAGAACGGATGGAACGATACACACCGCCACAGACCAGAAAGTGGCTAGGCCCGCGGGAGCTTTGAGGTAGCCCGGACGCCGGTGGCTGGTAAGATGTTTGGCTAGATCGCTCGTTATACTCCGGGCGATTGGGGAATAACAAAGGAATCAGCAAGCGACGGCGAATGGAGGAATTGTGGCCGTACGCGTAGGGATAAACGGTTTCGGCAGGATCGGGATGCTCACCGCGAAGGTGGCGATGCAGAACGGGAACGACGTCGAGGTCGTCGCGATAAACGACCTGGCGCCGATGGACGGGTTGGCGTTGCTGTTCAAGCGCGACTCGGTGCACGGCATCTGGCCCGGCGAGGTGAGCTTCGACGACAACATCTTGCGAGTCGACGACAAGGAGATAAAGACCTTCTCCGAGCGAGATCCGGCCCAGATCCCCTGGGGCGACGTCGGGGCCGACGTGGTAGTCGAGTCGACCGGCGTCTTCACCGACCGCGACGGCGCGGCCAAGCACCTCGAAGGGGGCGCCCAGAAGGTCGTGATCTCCGCGCCCGCCAAAGGCGTGGACGGCACCTTCGTCTATAAGGTCAACCACGAGTCCTACGACCCAGACAACGACCAGGTCGTCTCCAACGCCAGCTGCACGACCAACTGCATTATTCCGATGGTCAAAGTGCTGCAGGACAGCTTCGGGATCGAATCCGGTTACATGACCACCTGCCACGCTTACACCAACGACCAGAGCCTCCTCGACGCGGCGCACAAAGACCCGAGGCGCGCCCGCAGCGCGCCGAACAACATCGTCCCGGCCTCCACGGGGGCTGCGAGGACGGCGGCGGTGATCTACCCGGAGCTCGAAGGCAAGATAGACGGGATGGCCCTCCGCATCCCCGTTCCGGACGGCTCGATCACGGACCTGGTGGCGCGCTGCTCCCGGGAGACCTCCGTAGAGGAGGTCAACGAGGCCTTCAAAGAGGCAGCCGAAGGGGAACTGGCGGGGATCCTCGACTACTCCGACGCGCCCCTGGTAAGCAGCGACATCGTCGGTAACCCGGCCTCCTGTGTCTTCGACTCCAAACTGACCATGTCCACCGGCCAGAACGTCAAGATCCTGGGCTGGTACGACAACGAATGGGGCTACTCCAACCGCACCGTGGACCTCGTCCGCTTTATCGGCGAGAAGCTGTAGCCCCCGGCGAGACGCCGGGGGCTCCAAGGAAGGAGCCGGGGGACTCCAAGAGAGGAGCCGAGGGCTCCGGGAGTGGGGAATAGGGAGTCGGGAAAACCCGACTTGCCACTCCCTCTTCCTTGCTCCCTCTTGGCTGAACTGCTATGCGCGGGGGTGTGATGAACAAACGCAGTGTTATGGATTTGGACGTGCGAGGCAAGAAGGTGCTCGTGCGGGTGGACTTCAACGTACCCGTCAAGGACGGCGACGTTACGGACGACACGCGCATCCGGAGGGCGCTCCCGACCATCCGGTATCTCCTCAAAGGGGGAGCGCGACCCGCCCTGATCTCCCACCTCGGCAGGCCCAAGGGCGAGCCGGACTCGAAATACGCGATGGACCCGACCGCGAGGAGGCTCGAAGAGCTCCTCGGAGCGCCGGTCGAGAAGCTCGACACCGCCGTCGGCCCTGAGGTCGAGGAGGCCCTGAACGAATCGAACGGCGAAGGCGTCGTGCTCCTCGAAAACTCCCGTTTCTACCCCGGCGAGACAAAGAACGACCCCGAGTTTTCGGAGCAGCTCGCTGCTCCCTTCGACCTGTACGTCGACGACGCCTTCGGGGCTGCTCACCGGGCGCACGCCACGACCGTCGGGGTCGCCGAGCTTCTGCCCGCCGCGGCGGGGCTGCTGATGCAAGAGGAGCTCGACAATCTCGACAAGGTCCTGCTCGACCCGGAGCGGCCCTTCGTAGCCATCCTCGGCGGGGCGAAGGTCTCGGACAAGGTCGCGGTGATAGAGAGCCTGCTCGAGGTCGCGGACACCCTGCTCATCGGCGGCGCCATGTGCTTCACGTTCTTCAAGGCGCAAGGCTACGAGGTCGGCAAATCCCTGGTCGAGGACGATTACCTCGAAGAGGCCAAGCGTCTCATGGCCGAGGCCGGCGAGAGGCTCGTTCTGCCGGTTGACGTGGTGGTGGCTGGGGAGATCGAGGAGAACGCAGAGGCCAGGGGCACAGGGGTCGAGGAGATCCCATCGGACATGACGGGCCTGGACGTCGGCCCGGAGACGGTCGAGAAGTTCAGGGGCTACATAACGGAGGCTAGGACCATCTTCTGGAACGGGCCAATGGGCGTCTTCGAGATAGACGCATTCGCGAAAGGCACGGAGGGCGTCGCCAGGGCCGTGGCGGAGAGTGAGGCGATAAGCATCGTCGGCGGCGGCGACTCGGTCGCGGCGGTGAGGAAGCTCGGGCTGGAGGACGAGATGGGCTTCATCTCAACCGGCGGCGGGGCCTCTCTAGAGTACGTGGAGGGCAAAGAGCTGCCGGGCGTCGCGGTGCTGCCGAACAAGGAGGAAGATTAGATGGCCCGCAGGCCGATGATGGCGGCGAATTGGAAGATGAACAAGCTCCTCGGGGAGGCCCGGGACTACGTGGAGCAGCTCTTGCCCCGCATCGAGGGCGCCGAAGGGGTCGATGTGGCGATCTTCGCGACGTTCACCTCCCTCGGCGAGCTCGTCCGGCTGACTCAGGGTACGCCGGTCGTCGCCGGTGCGCAGAACTTCTACTATGAGGATTCGGGGGCGTTCACGGGTGAGGTCTCGGCACCGATGCTCGAGGACGTGGGGGCCGGGGCGGTCATCGTGGGGCACTCGGAGCGGCGTGAGATCTTCGGCGAGACCGACGAAACGGTGGGTCGCAAAGCTGCCCGGGCTGTCTCCGCCGGGATCTTGCCCGTCGTCTGCGTTGGCGAGACCAAGGAGGAGCGCGACGCGGGCTCGATGTGGGAGAAGGTCTCCGGGCAGGTTCGGGCGGTCTTCGAGCACCTCGACGCGGGTGAGATCGGCGGCGAAGCTATCGTCTTCGCCTACGAACCCGTCTGGGCCATCGGGACCGGCGAGACCGCCACCCCGGAGGACGCGCAGGACGCCATCGGGCGCCTCCGCGGTCTACTGGGAGAGTTCGGCGGCGAAGACTTCGCCGGGGAGGTGCGCATCCTGTACGGCGGCTCGATCAAGCCGGGAAACGTGAACGACATTATGGCGCAGAGAGACGTGGACGGTGGCCTGGTGGGTGGCGCGAGCCTCGAGGCCGAGTCCTTTGCGGAGCTGGTAAACGGCGCCTCGAACGCGAAGGAAGACTGAGTCTCCTCTTTGGCAAAAACTGTGGTAGAGTAGCCGCCATGATCTACGTACTGGCTTTGCTACACACAATCTTCAGCGTGTCCCTCGTGGGCCTGATCCTTCTACACTCCGGCAAGGGTGGGGGGCTCTCCTCTTCCCTGGGCGGCGGTGCGGGGAGTACCTTCTCCGGCACGACCATCATGGAGAAGAACCTCACGCGCCTAACCGTGATCGTGGTCGCGCTCTTCGCCCTCTCCACCGTCGGGCTCATCTTTCTTGGTTAGTTATTAGTTTTTAGTTGTCAGTATTCAGTAATCAGCAGTACGAGGCGAAGCCGTTCGATGAGACTGCTCTACGTCCTTAGCCAAGCTTCGTTTCGAAATGAGCGCATCGCCCACCGGAAACCTGAAAACTAAAAAAAGAAGGACTCGCCCGGGGAGGATGGGGAGAACAGGCGAGTCCTTACCCTGATTATATACCCGACCGACGTATATTCACGGGTGTAATCTCTTACAACCTTTGCAACGCCGTACGCCGTCCCGGTGCTGCCGCCGACATCGAACAGATCGTTCGAACTACCTGGACCGTATCTAGAGCGCCTAGGTTTCTAAGGCTACCGGCCGGCGAAAAACAACGCCTTCGCGGTTTGCTCTTGCGAGCGAGTGTCGGAGGGGGGACTCGAACCCCCACGCCCTCATCGGGCACTAGGCCCTCAACCTAGCGCGTCTACCAATTCCGCCACCCCGACAGAGTAGCTCGCAGAGTATACGCGCCGCTCCCCAAAGGGTCAACGCCGCGATACGGAGGGACGACCGGAGAGAACCGGGGCGGTATGTGCTAGGTTTTGCGGGTGAGCGGAAAGTGGATACTCGCCGCGTTCGTGGCCGGCTGCGGCGCCTTCGCGGTGGCCGTCCTCCGCAAGGCGACGAAGCGGCGAGTGAACGAAGGCTGGCCGACGAACTTTGCCCACCGGGGCGCGTCCCTGAGAGCGCCGGAGAACACCCTGGAGGCCTTTCGTCTCGCGGCCCGGAGCGGGGCCGGAGGGCTCGAGCTCGACGTCCACATGACTTCCGACGGGCGCGTAGTCGTGATCCACGACGACTCCGTGGATCGCACCACGGAAGGCACGGGTCTCGTGCGCCGTATGACGCTCCACGAGGTACAGAGCCTCGACGCCGGCTACCGCTTCACCCCGGACGGGGGGACCACTTATCCCTACCGGGACCGGGACGTGCGGGTGCCAGAGCTCGGGGAGGTCTTGCGCGAATTCCCGGATCACAAGGTGAACATCGACATCAAAGAAGAGCAGCCCGGCGTGGAGGCGGCCCTCCTCGAGACCATCGAAGATGCCGGGGACCGCGTGCTCGTCGTCTCCGAGATGCAGACCGTCGTGGAGCGCGTAAGGGAGCTGTCGGGGAACAGCATCTCGACCGGCGCCTCCCGGCGGGAGATCGGGGACTTCTACCGCTTGAGCAGGCTGCGCCTGGAGTTCCTCGTACGCCCTCCTTACGATGCCTTGCAGGTCCCGGTCGAGTACGGGGGGCGCGAGGTGGTCACGCCCCTCTTCGTGAAGGCCGCCCACGACCGGGGCGTGCGGGTGGATGTCTGGACGATTGACGACCCCGAAGAGATGCGGCGCCTCCTCGACCTCGGCGCCGACGTCATAATGACCAATCGTCCGGAGGTGCTCGAAGGGGTACTCCGAGCGTCCTAGAGCATCGTCGGTAAGCTATGGGATCATCTATTGGAGGGTAGCGAAGAGAGTGGAGAAGCGAGACACGTCATTGGAAGCATTGGCAGCAGCGGCCCTGCGGCGCATCGCTCGCAACGAGTCCATAAAAGCCTACATCCAGGAGTACACGCTGGCGCGCGATGTCCTCTTGAGGGCCGCCAGGCGCTTTATCGGTGGGGAGATCCTGGACGAGTGTCTAGAGGTCGCGGCTGAGGTGAACGAAGAGGACTTGGCCGTCACCATAGACTACATGGGCGAGAGCACTCGGAACGCCGGGATGGCTCGCGAGGCGGCTGAGGAGTTCTCGCGGGTAGTGCGGAGTATAGCTGAGCGCGGGTTGAACGCTTCGATCTCGCTAGACCTCTCGCATATCGGGATGGCCGTGGAGGCCGGGCTCGCCTTCGACAACGCGTCGCGGCTCGCCGGGGCGGCGGGAGACGCCGGTCTGGAGATGATGATAAGTATGGAGGGCTCCGAGAGGACCGAAGATGTTCTGGAGACGCATCGGCGGCTCTGCGAGATTCACGGCAACGTCGGCATCACCTTGCAGGCGTACCTCTTCCGCACAACGGACGACCTGCGAGAAGCGCTGGAACGTCCCGGCAGGATACGTCTGGTCAAAGGCGCTTACGAGGAGCCAGTCAGGATAGCCCGAGCCAGGGGCGAAGACGTCGACGCGGCCTACCGCGAGCTAATGAGGATGCTACTCGCAAGCGGGCACGCTTGCTCTATCGCCACCCACGACCAGGAGATGCTTGACTACGCTCACGACTTCTTGACCAACAACGGCATATCCCGCGAGCCGGTCGAGTTCGAGATGCTCTACGGCGTAGAGCCGGAAAGGTTGAGAGCCATGAGCAACTTTGGCTACAAGACCAGAGTGTACTTGCCCTATGGCCGGGAATGGTACCTGTATCTGTGTCACCGCCTGGCGGAGCACCCGCCCAACATCTACCGTGCCTTCGCCGAAGCCGTTGGCGTGGACGTACCGGGGCATATTCGCTAGAAGAGACGGCGGGCGTCACTCCTGTAAACTGGCGTGGAGAACGAGCGAGCACAGGAGCCGCGAACTTGATCCAGGAATCTGTCATAAAAGACCCCGCCCTTGCCCCCGAGGGGCAACGCAAGATCGACTGGGTCGCCCAGCACTCGCCCGTCCTGAACACCATCTCCGAAAACCAACTCGCCGACGGGGCGCTGCGAGGGCGCAAGGTGGCCATGACCATCCATTTGGAGGCGAAGACAGCGTACCTGGCGCTGCTCTTGTCGCGGGCCGGGGCAGAGGTGACCGTCGCCGGGAGCAACCCGCTCTCTACCCAGGACGACGTCTGCGCGGCGCTCGCCGAGCGGGGGGTGCGGGTCTTTGCCACCCACGACCCGACCGACGAAGAGTTCGAGCGATACCTGCAAAGGACCATCGAGTCCGGACCCGAGATCATCGTAGACGACGGGGCCGAGCTGGTGGGTCGGCTCGTCGAGCACCACCCGCAGCTCGTCGGGAACGTTGTCGGGGCCTCGGAGGAGACGACGACCGGCATTCTGAAACTCAAGGCGATGGAGGAGGAGGGAGTCTTGCCCTTCCCGGTCCTCGCCGCCAACGACGCCCGCATGAAGCACCTCTTCGACAACCGCTACGGCACCGGGCACTCCTCGCTCGTCGCCCTGCTCTCCAACACGAACCTCTTTATCAGCGGGAAGGCGGTCGTGGTGATGGGGTTCGGCTGGGTGGGGCGGGGCCTCGCCAAGTACGCAGACGGGTTGGGGGCTCGAGTAATAGTCTGCGAGCCGGATCCGGTGAAGCTCTTGGAGGCTTACGCGGAGGGCTACGAGGTCATGAACTCGATCGAGGCCGCGGGGGTGGGGGACGTCTTCCTCACCGGTACGGGGAACCTGAAGGTCCTCGCCCGGGAGCACTTCGAGAGGATGAAGGACGGTGCTCTCCTCGCCAACGCGGGCCACTACGACCACGAGTTCGACCTGGCGGCTCTGGGGGAGATGTCTTCTTCTTCGCGCGAAGTGCGCAAGAACGTTACCGAGTACGAGCTGCCGGATGGCCGGCGGCTGCACGTCCTGGCGCGTGGGCGGCTCGTCAACATCGCGGCCGCCGATGGGCACCCGGTCGAGATCATGGACCTCACCTTCGCCGTCCAGGCTCTGGCCGCGCATCACCTGGCGAAGAACGCCGCCGCGATGGAGCCCGGTCTGCATACGATACCCGCCGAGATCGACGACCTCGTCGCCCGCGCCAAGCTCGCCTCGTTGGGCGTCGAGCCCGAGGAGCTTACCGAGGAGCAGATCTCCTACCAGAAGAGCTGGCGATGGTAGCCGTCAGCCCTCAGCAATCAGCTGTCAGCAAGAGACAAAGAATCGAAAGCCGATGGCTAGGAAACTGATCATCCGTTACACAAGCTTTCGGGAATGCCCGAATTGCGGAGGACGGGGGGACGATGGGGCGGCGTGGCGGCCTCTATCTTGCAAGCGGTGCGAGGGGCGGGGGAGGCTCGTGACGGACGTTGAGGTGGAGGACTCGGTGCGGGGGAAGCTGCCTCGCTCGGCCTACGACTTCAACACGAAGGGCGAGGTCTTTCTGGTGGACTTCGACGAGGATGAGGAGATTGAAGTCATTCTTCCCGGGGACCGCTGGGGCTGACGCAGACCACGAGCCGGAGGCCCCTGGCGATGGCCGAGCCGCCGCCCACGAAGATGACGTCGAACGCGGCTCACTCCAGGTAAGAGGGGCGGGAGAAGTTCGCGAACCTTCCGGCCCAGCCCTCCGGACCTCCGACGCCGGCCAAGCTGAGGGAGAGCGGGAAGAGCGACCAGGAGATTACCGTTGCCCCGATCACCATGAGGAGCGCCGCCAGGACACCTCTCCAACCATCCTTGATCAGTAGTGTCTTATCCTCCTGTAGTATCGGCGGTATCTCGCGCCTGCAGCGCCGCGAGGACGGATTTCGCGTCCAGGCGGCTCTTGAAGGGGATCACGTCTCCCCGCGTCGCGGTGGACAGGGTTTCGGGCGAAGCGCCGAGAGACTCGGGAGCGGCGATGAGGACCCGGTATCCGCGACGCGCGGCCTCCCGCAGGAGCGCGACCCGCTCCACGAGGTGCCGTTCGGACCAGAAGCCCAAAATCTCCAGGTGAACCTTCTCGCCGGTCTTTGCGTTCCGGAGCGCGAAGTCTGGGACTAGCGCGGTCCTGAGCTGCGGTATGGGGAGTATCCCGGCTCCCGGTTCGAGCTCCCAGCCGTCCTTGTCCTTCGCCCGGTCCCACGCTCTTGCGAACGCCTCGCGCACGTCGCCCTCGCCCGCGTCCGCCGGGCCTTTGTAGTGGCTCGCGAGTCCGGGGGCTTCGGAGTCGAGCTCAAGGATGGCTTCGCGGCCCTTCCAGGAGACGCTCGCGTGGAGTTGCCAGGACCCGGTGAGGAGGAGACCGGGGATGAGCTTGGCGAGCCTCAGGCCGTACTTGCGCGTCGAGCCGAAGAGGGAGAGCGGGCCGTCGAGGCGGAGCCTGTAGCCGCGTGCGGTAGGTTCGAGGTTGTAGATCAGGCCGAGGAGCTTAACGTAGTGGAAGACGAGCCGGGCGTCGGCTTCTTCCCCAAGGTCGACGGTAAGGTCCTGCGCCGAGTAGAGGACGCCCTGGATCTGGGCGACGTTGTAGCGCATGATCAGGGCTTCCGGTGACGGTGGCTCGAACTCCGCGAGGAGCTGTGCGCCTTGCCGATCCGCGTACATCACGGCTGCGGGTCCTTCCACCCTGGTCTCTCTGGAGACCTGCGAGAGCAAATCCTCGCGGGTGCTGCCTTCTAGTAGAGTGCCCTTCTCCGAGGGTGGCTCGGGCAGGGCGGCGGCTAACTCGAAGAGCCGAGTACGCAGGGTGTACGGGTCGGCCTCCGTTGGGGACGCCCACGTCGCCTTCTCTTCGAGTAGCTTCGCGAGGGCACGCAGGATCTTGAACCCCCGCCGGGCGTCCAGGCGCGGCCCGAGCTCCTCCTCGAAGAGGGACAGCTCCGCCTCCAGCCGCGCCCTGGGCTTTCCGACGTGTCTGGCGTAGAGGGTCACCAGGGCTTCGGCTACCTCCCGGGCACGTTCGTCGTCCGGCGAGAGCCGGTGGGGGACGAGCCTCCCGCGCATCAAGCGGGCCATGACGTGCTCGCCGCGGAGCACTAGGAATACGCTCTTGTAAAGGACTCCCGGCGGCGGCGCGAGGCGGCCTCGTCGCCGGTGCCCTCGGTGACGAGTTCGTAGAGGACGGCTCTCTTGCCTTCGCGTGGGCGGAGGACGCGGCCGAGGCGTTGGACGTACTCGCGGCGGGAGGCGCTGCCGGCGAGGATTACGGCGACGTTCGCCTCCGGCACGTCCACGCCCTCGTTGAGGACGTCCGAGGCGATGATGGCCCGGTAGCGGCCCTCGCGGAAGCGGTCCAGGATCTCCTTGCGCTCCCGGGCCGGCGTCTCGTAGGTGATGCCGGGCATGAGAAACCGGGTCGAGAGCGCGTAGACCTCCTCGACGCTCTTGGTGAAGACGATGCTCCGATCCTCCCAGTGCCGCTTGAGGAGGCTCTCGAGCGTAGCGCCCTTGCGCTCGGCGGAGGCTCGGATCTCACGCCGCCGCCGCGCCGCCAGGAGCGCCTCCCGCCCCCCCGAATGGCTCGTCGACGCCACCATGATGAACCGCTGCCAATCCTCGGGAGAACGCATCGAGAGGCGATGCTTCTTCAAAAAGTCCCGGTATACCGCGTCTGCCTCTTCGTACTCGACCCGCTCGGCGGCAGTGAGCTCGACGGGGATGGAGACCGTCTCGTAGGGCGCTAGGTAGGTGCCGGCCAGGTCCTCCGGCGACCGGCGGTACACCACGGGGCCGACGAGCCCGGGCAAGAGCTCGTGCCCGCCGTCGGGTCGCTCGGGGGTGGCGGTGAGGCCCAGGGAGTAGGGGGCGAGGAGCATCCGCGGGATCACCGCGTACTTCTCCGCCGGCAAATGATGCACCTCGTCGTAGACGACGAGCGCGAAACTATCCCCGTAGCGTTCGGCGTGGATGTACGCCGAGTCGTAGGTCGTCACGGTGAGCGGTGTGATCTCGTGGTATCCCCCACCCAATAGCCCGACCGT
Organism: Actinomycetota bacterium; assembly: GCA_020200675.1. GTDB lineage: Bacteria > Actinomycetota > Rubrobacteria > Rubrobacterales > Rubrobacteraceae > Rubrobacter_F. The sequence continues at coordinate 7,253 of JAIVIG010000276.1, read as the reverse complement.
AACCGACGCGCCGAACGAGTCCGAGAGTATCGAGTACCACTGCTTCAGGAGGGCGAGGGTGGGTACCACGACGAGCGTGCTCCTCCCCGCGCGCTCGATAGCCCGCACGGCGATGGCCGTCTTTCCGGCCCCGGTGGGCAAGACCACGGTGCCCCGCAACTCCTCCCGGCGCCAGGCGGCAAGAGCCTCCCTCTGGTACGGGCGCGGCTCCATCGCAACCCGGGACTCCAGGGAGAGCTTCTCGAAACGGGCGGCGCGATCCTCGTAGGGCGTGCCCGACTCGCGCAGAGCCAGCACGGTCTCGCGATATGCGCCCGCCGGCGCCCGCCACTGCTCGGTGCGACCGTCCCAGACAAAAGGTTCCGGGGGCCTGCCACCGCCGGCGAGTAGGGTGCCGGATTCGTAAGATAGCTCGATCATGCAAAGAAAGGATACCCGAGACTGCGACGCCTCTCATCGGTAAACTATTCCCTCGCCGGCACAGAGCGAGGAGCCTGGACACGAGAACACCGACGAGATACTTTTTCCTTTCGGTCTGCGCCGCCCTCTGCGCGCTCGTGATCTTGGTAGCGCCCGCGGGGTGTGGGGGAGAGGTGTCCCGGTCCTCCGGAGAGGCGGCGGAGGAGACCCAAACGGAGAACGCAGAGACGACGGAGGAGGAGGCGGCGAGCAGATTGAGTGTGCGGGACGCGGTGGGGCAGATGTTCGTGGTGGGCATGGACGGCACGGAGTCGAACTACTACGTCGAGAAGATGGTCCGGGAGCGGAACGTCGGCGGCGTCCTCCTCCTGGGCCACAACCTGGAATCAGAAGAGCAGACAGAGGCGCTCACAGGCTCGCTGCAACGCCTCTCTCTGGAGACGGAGCCCGCCATCCCGCTGTTCGTCGCGGTGGACTACGAGGGTGGGGAGGTAGGGAGCGCGCCTTGGGTATCGAAGCAGCCCTCGGCGGCGGAGGTCGGGGGCAGGGCGGATCCAGAGGAAGCTCGCCGAATAGCCGAGGAGATAGGGCGCGAGCTCGGGCGCGGGGGCGTGAACACGAACCTCGCGCCCGTGGTGGATACGGGCTCTGGAGCCGCCATCGGGAGGCGCTCCTACGGAGACGACCCGGCACTCGTCGCCCTTATGGGCGCCGCTTCCGTCGAGGGTTCCGAGAGGGCCGGCATCGTCTCCTCCGCCAAACACTTCCCCAACCACGGTCCCGCCCTCGAAGATTCGCACGTCGCCAGCCCCGTCGTGGACCACGACTTGCAGACTGTTCTGCGGAGCGACCTCGCGCCTTTCCGGGCGGCGGTCGAGGCTGGAGTACCGATGATGATGGTCGGCCACCTCGTGTATCCGGCGCTGGACCCCGAGAGGCCCGCGAGCCTCTCGCCGGTTGCCATCGAGCTGTTGCGCGAAGAGCTTGGCTTCGACGGCGTCGTAGTTACGGACGACCTCATCATGGAAGGCGCGAGACAGGGTGGCACGATCGCCGACGCGGCCCTCCGGGCGGTCGCGGCCGGGGTGGACCTGCTTATTGTCTCCGGCCCGCCCGAGGATCAGGCCGCAGCCTACGACGCGGTCGTGGCCGCCGTGGAGTCCGGGGAGATACCGCGCGAGCGGATCGACGCCTCCGTCGAGCGTATCGAAGACGTCAAGGACCGCTATCCGCTCTACAGCGGGGGCTAGCGTTCGGGTAGAATGGACGCGGTGGAAGGAAACGGGGAAGGCTTCCGGAGATCGCATCAGGAGGTTCCGAGGTGGCGGAAGTCACGATGGAGGGCGCAAGCAAGGTCTACGGCGGGGACGTAGCCATAGTCCCAGATACGAGCCCGAACATCGAGGATTGGGAAACATACAGACGCTCACCGGGGAGCAGTACGATGGCAGCGGCGAACGCTTCCGGATCTTCTAGGAACGGCAGCCTCAACGTGGTCCTCTTCTACGTGTTCCTCGTCGTCTTCGCCCTGTCGCTGGCGGTCATCATCTCCAACTTCGCGGCCGTTTATACGGTAGATTACGGAGCGCGGGTCGCCGTGGCGTTGGTGGTGCTGGTCATGATCTTCCGACGCACAGTAGCCTCCGGCCCGATCGCCGGGGCCGTAAAGGCATGAGTCCCCGGGGACTCCCGGGGCTAGAAAGGGCGTGGAGAGCCCTGAGCCCGAAGGCAAAAGAGAAGTTTTGGACGCGGGATCTACGGCCGGGCGTGAACCTGCGCTCGACGTTCCTCGCCACCGACTCGACGGTGCGTCCCGACAGTCGCGGGACGCCGTACCTCTCGCTGAAGCTCGTAGACAAGACGGGCTCCGTGGACGCCCGGATGTGGCGGCTCCCCAGCGAGCTCCTCAAGGGTCTCGACGATCCCCAGTACGTCTACGTCGAGGGCCACGCTCACGAGTACCGCGGGATGCTCCAGGTCAAGATCGAGCACCTCAACGTCCTCCCGAAGACCGAGGTTGAGGAAGAAGACTACCTGCCGTCAACCGAGAAGGACCGCAGAACCCTGGCCGCCGAGCTCGTGGAGGCCGGCCGGAACCTCGAGGACGCACACATGAGGGAGCTATTCGAGCGCATGGTCACCGACGAGGAGCTGTGGGAGGCGTTCTGCTCGGCACCCGCGGCCAAGGGCATGCACCACGCTCGCATCGGTGGGCTCCTGGAGCACTCGGTCAGCTGCCTGAGGATCGCGAGGACGCTCGCGGAGCTCTACCCGGTCAACCGGGATCTACTCTTCTTCGGGGTGATCTTCCACGATGTCGGCAAGACGCGGGAGCTCTCCTGGGAGAGCGGGTCTTTCGCCTACACCACACCGGGCCGCCTCCAGGGGCACGTCGTGATCGGCGACCGCATAGTTGCCGCCCACGCAGCACAGATCCCCGGCTTCCCAGAGGATCTGGCCCTCCAGATCTCGCACGTCATGCTCTCCCACCAGGGCGAGCTGGAGTACGGCTCGCCCGAGCAGCCCAAGACCCTCGAAGCCCTGCTGGTAAACCTCGTGGACAACCTCGACGCCCGGGCCGCCATGTTCCTCGAGACCACCCACAACGTCTCACCCGGCGGCTGGAGCCACCACGAGAACCCCCTGAGACGGGCCCTCTACGTCCCGGAGCCGCCGGCCTCCGCGGCGGGTCGTAAGACGGAGGGCGTGGCGGAAGGGGAAGCCGCCGAGTAGGGAGCCTGCGATGGTCACTGGCGTACGAGCTTTATCGCGTCGGCGACGACAGCGGCGGGCTCTACTTCCGCCGGCTCGATTACCTCCTCCGCCTTCTTTTCCTCCTTCTACGTCTGGGTTTCGGGGGAGGGGGAGGAGGGGCGGTCGTGCCCGCGTAGTACTCGACGTAGCCCATGTATTTGGTCCAATCCCAGTAACCGCCCGGATCGGTGTGGTGCCCCGCGCCTCCGTACTGGCCAGGGTTGTAAGGGTCGGGCACCTCGTTGTGGCCGATTATGTGGGTCCGGTCTCTCGGGATGCCGTACTTGTTGCACAGGTAGGCCGCGAGCTGGGCTGAGGAGCGATACATTGCTTCGGTAAACCAGCTCGAATCGCTGACAAAGCCCTCGTGCTCGATGCCGATGCTCGTCTGGTTGTAGGGCCAGTTGCCCGCGTGCCAGGCGATGTCCTTCTCCCGGACCGACTGGCCGACGGCCCCATCGGAGGAGCGGACGGTGTAGTGGGCCGAGACCTGCGCTTTGGGGTCCTGGAACCAGTTTATGGCGCCCGCCCAGGAACCCTGGGTGACGTGGATGATTATCTTGTTTATCGGGTTGGAAGCCGGGCGGCTGGCCACCGAGTAGTTGCTGGAGGAGGCCGGATACAAGGTGGAGCCTGGATAATCGCCGGTGGCCATCAGAGTACCTCTCCCTGGCTCGTTACCCGTGATGTGAGGCTCTGGGGTGGCAGGGAGATCTGCTCGCCACTCTTCGTCCGCGCCGAAGCTCCGTTCTTCAGCGTCTCGAAGACCTGATCGGCGTATAGCTCTCCTCCCCCTATGCCGGCCACCGCCTCGAAAACCTCGCCGTTGCCTCCCTCGCCGTCGACCGCGCCCAGGTAATCGCCCAGAGTGGTGGGTCTCTCTCCCTGGGACTTCGCGAGCAGCGCCGCTCCACCGAAGATATTCGACCTCCGGTCGGTCTTGAGCTTCTCGGTCGAGATGCCGGTCAGCTGCGAAGCCTCGCCCAAAGTGTCCGCCGAAGGGTTCCTGACGAGGGCCATGATCCCGTAAGTGCCCTTGCCGTCGAGCTCGCCTTCCTCGTAATTGCTTGCTTGCGGAGGGGGCATCTCCCAGTGAGCGTTGACGTAGCCTATTGCAAGCAGAAGCTCTTTCGGGACGCGGTACTTCTCGGCCGCCTCTTCGAACTCCTCCATTAGAGAGGAGTCCTCCTGGGCCAGGACGCTGTGGGAGCCTGTAGTGCCGAACAAAGCTATGACGGCGAGCCCTGCCCCGCCCAGCTTCAAAAAGTCCCGCCGATCCATCAGCCCGGGCGGTCTTACGGGGTTTTCGGCACGCATACCCCTCCTTCGATGATAGTTTGCATCCGCTTGCTCAACAAGACTATTTTATAGGATGGTAGGGCCACGACTTTAGCGTTTCTGAGTTTGGGGTGGCGCTACCGCTTGCGCTTCGGGCGTGAGTCCTCGTCTTCGTCTTCGTCGGAGAATCTGGGGGAGCTTGCTGGGGCCAAAGACCACCAGGAAGATCAAACCTATGATGATTATCTCCTGCCCGCCGATACCGAACATATTCCAAATATAACCCGCAGGCCGGCGGGTTACAACGCGAGGGTCGGTGGCTTTTCGACGGTTCTACCGGACGCCGAACGTATATACTCTCTCTTGTGCGAGTACGTGGCGGGAACTACTTGGTTTCGAAGAGGTCTTCGGGGGTCTGGGCGTGATCTCCTGGGGCGTGGCCCGGACCATCGCGGTGGCGCTCGCCGCACGGACGGAGAGCGCTACCAAGCCGGCCAAACCCTTCGACTACCCATCGGCGGTCGGGGAGGCATTCGGGCCGCTCGCGGAGTTCACGAGCATAAGCCTGCCGTCCGCCGAACGGCCCGTGCGGGTCGCGAGCCGGGCCGAGTGGATCGACTTCAACATCGAGGCTTTCGGGGCGCTTCTGGAGCCGCTGCTCCGGCGCGCGTCGGCGGGCGCGAACGACATGACGTGGTTCTTCGGGGCGGCGACACTCACGGCCCAGGTTGGACTGCTTCTGGGCTTCCTCTCCGCCCGCGTCCTCGGCCAGTACGACACCGGTCCCCTCGTCGCCGGCAAGCCGACCTCCAGAGAACCCGGTGAGCCAGGCGAGATCTTCTTCCTCGACGGCAACATCGCCTCGGCGGCGGGTAGGCTTGGCGTCCCGCTGAACGGGCTGCGGCTCTGGATCGTACTGCACGAGACGACCCACGCCCTCCAGTTCGAGGCCCATCCCTGGCTGCGCGACCACCTGAGCGGGCTCGTCGAAAATTTGACGGGGCCGCTCGCCGAGCGGCTCGGGGCGCGCGAGACCGTACGGCGCATCGCCGAGAACCTCCGGACCGGCGGACGCTCCGTGGAGCTCGTCATGACGAAGGACCAGCGCGCTGCATTCGACGAGATGCAGGCCACCATGAGCGTCATCGAGGGCTACTCCGACTACGTCATGCACCACGTCGGCAGGCGCATCGTCCCCGGCTACGAGCACATCAAGGAGCGCATGGCGAGGAGCCGGCTGCACCGGCCACCCCTGGAGACGGCCGTCTTCCGCGTAACCGGCCTCGACATGAAGCTCGAGCAGTACCGGCAGGGCGAGAGGTTCGCCGACGCCGTCGCGAGCAGGATCGGCATGAACGGTCTGAACCGCGTCTGGGAGGGACCCGAGTACATGCCCACGCTAGGGGAGATTCGGGACCCCGGCCTCTGGATAGACCGGGTCGAGGCTGCTTGAGATGCAAGACCCTGGTAGGCCACGGACGAACCCCTTCTTAGGCTACGAATTCGCCTCCGAGGGCGAGGCTCAGAACCACGCGGCCGAGCTCGACCGGCGCTTCACCAGAGAAGAGCTACTAGGTCTGCGCGTCTACCGCATCCGGTGGAACGGCAACTACCTCGTCGAGGCCACCTTCGCCGAGAACATCCCCGACTCTCGCGTAAACGACGCCCGAGCTCTTCTAGGCGAGTCCGGCGTCGCCGTCCATCCCGACGACCTCATCGACTACAAGCGCGCCACCGAGGGAGACACCGGGTTGCCGGGTTGGATGCGGCGTTTCTTCGGTGGAGCTTAGGTGGGTACAGGCTGCGTTGAACAGGTGAAGCGGGACACGCTACTGCTGCGGCGGGTAAAGGATTTAGAAGACGCCATGGAAGCGCGGGGGTAGAGGGGTGAGGCCGCCGGGATTTAAGGAGCCCACACAGCGCTACTCGTAGCTCTATAGGTTCTTCTTCGGGCCTTAATACGCTAGAGGAGGCTGCGTGAGGTTAGGGATCTCTCTAGGAAGCGGTTCGGCAGCCGAGGCAAGGACGAGCGTACAGAGCAAAGAAGGGAGAGGAGAAGCAAGCATGACCAAGGCGGCCAATGAACAACCCCTTGGGGATACGGACTCCGACGAGACGGGCCAATACCTGGACGATATCGACGCCATGAGCCTCGAAGAGCTCGAGCATAGACTTCCCGAGGCCCAGGAAGCTCTGGACTCTATAGAGGCGAAACTCGAAGAGCTTATGGGCCTCAGAGACGCCGCCCTCGTCTGTGCAGCAGCGATGGCGGCACGACTCGCCGCCTTGAAGCAAGCTGGAGATCGAGTGGGATGAAGCTTCTGGTGTGAGTTGTTCGGAGGATAAGCCGAGAGACCCGTCCGTATGACCATCGGCATGCAGGCGACAACGATTCCATGGGCGGCCACAATCACCGCCACTAGTACTCTCGTGGCGGGCCTCGGAGCGGTATGGGTCACCAACTATTGGAGATGAAGCTTAGGGATGATCGGCAGAGAGCCTGCGCGACTGAGATCGGAGATCTCGCCGCTACACACTCGGAGATAGAAAACGTACACGCAAAGCGTTGGTTCGAGGAGGGCTAAGGAGAAGTTAGACCAACGCAGGAATGGGTTTATCGACTTGGCTAGAAAAGAGCTGGGGCAAGGGCCGAAGCCCCGATAGTGTGAAGCCAACAGTGGTGTGAACCCCATTTTCCGGACAGTACCCATAGTCAACTTCCGGCTCTCAGGATGTGCTGCGCCTCGAATTCTACCGGTGGCAGATATCCCAGACTCGAGTGCAACCTCTTTTTGTTGTAG
>JAIVIG010000328.1:5463-18125 GCA_020200675.1 Actinomycetota bacterium | reverse complement strand
GTAACAGGGTAGCGCCTTGTGGCAGGCTTCGTTACCGCGATCTTCTAGGCCGAGATCAGGGCTTGCAGCCTATCTCGTACCGCCTCTAGGGGGATGCGCTCCTGCTCCATGCTATCCCGGTGGCGGATGGTGACCTGTTTGTCATCCAAGGTATCGAAGTCCACCGTGATGCAGAACGGCGTCCCCGCCTCGTCCTGGCGGCGGTAGCGGCGGCCGATCGCGCCGGAGTCGTCGTAGAAGATGCGGTAGTCGCCTTTTAGATCGTCGTACAACCGGCGGGCGACCGAGGCTACGGGCTCCTTCTTCGTGAGCGGGAAGACGGCGGCCTTCGTGGGAGCCAGGCGCGGGTGAAGCTTGAGGACCGTGCGCGTCTCACCGCGCACCTCCTCCTCCGCGTAGGCGTCCACGAGGAAGGCGAGCATGATCCTATCCGACCCCGCCGCCGGCTCGATGACGTATGGGACGTAAGACTGGCCGGTCGCCTGGTCGAAGTAGGTCAGGTTCTCGCCCGAGAAGGCCGCGTGCTGCTTGAGGTCGAAGTCGGTGCGGTTAGCGATGCCTTCGAGCTCCGACCAGCCGCGGAACGGGAAGTTGTACTCGACGTCCACCGTGCGCTTGGAGTAGTGGGAGAGCTTGTCCCGCGGGTGCTCGTAGAAGCGGAGGTTCTTGGGGTTCATGCCGAGGTCGGTGTACCAGTTCCAGCGCTGCTCGAGCCAGTACTCGTGCCACTCGGCGTCCGTTCCCGGCTCGACGAAGAACTCCATCTCCATCTGCTCGAACTCGCGCGTGCGGAAGATGAAGTTGCCCGGCGTGATCTCGTTCCGAAAACTCTTCCCTATCTGGGCGATCCCGAACGGCACCTTGACCCGGCTGGTCTGCAGCACGTTCTTGAGGTTGACGAAGATCCCCTGCGCCGTCTCGGGCCTCAGATAGGCCACGTTCTCCGGCCCCTTGACCGGCCCCGTGTACGTCTCGAACATCAGGTTGAAGGGCCTGACCGGGGCGAAGTCGCGCCCGCCGTCCACCGGGTCCTTTATCCGCTCGTCGGTCTGGATGATCTCCGTGAGTGTGGACGATGCGACGCCACCACTCCTCTCTAATGTTGCGCTTCATCTCGACCCCGAGCGGTCCGTAGTCGTAAGAGGAGCGTATGCCACCGTAGATCTCCGAACTCTGGTACACAAAACCCCGGCGCTTGCAGAAGGCCACTATCTTATCCATCGTAACGGTCTGCGACACGAATCCTCCGAACCACTCGAACGCTCCTATCGCAGAATATAACAAAGTTACCCCGGGGCGGTAGGTCGTTATGTTCCGGCCCCGCCTCCGTACTGGTATTAAACTTCGTGCCGTCGAACAAAGGCCGGTTAGGGAGAGGAGAGCTATTGTGCCCGTAATCCAATGCGACATCCGCGAAGGCCGCACCGAAGAGCAGAAGCAGGCGCTCGCCCGGGAGATCACGCGCGTCGTCCACGAGACCATAGAGTCCCCCGTCGAGTACATCTACGTCCTGATCCGGGAGACCCCCGGCGCGCATCACGTCAAGGGTGGCGAGGCGCTCCCGGACTGGGAGCCCGAGGCCCGGTAGGGTAATCGGGGGCGCTATTCGCGGCTAGGAGCAGGGATCGGTGGGGTATAATCTCGCGCATGGAAATGCTCTTTGCAGTAGGAGTGGGTATCGGGCTCGCCTCCGTCGCGGGGGTTCGGGCCTACCTGCCGCTCGTCCTCGTCGGGCTCTTCGCCCGGCTCGGGCTCTATGCGCTGCCGGCGCCTTTCGGTTTCCTGGACGACTGGCCGGTGATCGGGGCGCTCGCCGTGCTCGCGCTGCTGGAGAGCGGGCTGGACAAGGTCCCCGCGCTCGACCCCGTACTCGACTACGTGCAGACGCCGCTGCGGATCGTCGCGGGCGCGATTCTCTTTGCCGCGGCCCTGCAAGAAGGCATCGACGTCGGGGCCATCCCCGAGCTTGTGGTGGGCGGCGCCATCGCGGGCCTGGTGTCGATCCTGAAGATCATCTTGCGGCCGGCGGCGAACGTGGCGTCGGCGGGGGTTTCGGCGTCATTTCTGAGCCTGGTCGAGGATGCGGTGGCGCTTTTGGGCGGTATCATCGCCGTGCTCGCGCCGCTCGTGCCGCTCGCTCTGGTCGCGTTCTTGCTATTCTTCTTCTTCCGGGTGAGGCGGCGACGGGGTAGGAAGTACGGGGGGCTCCGCATACTCGGGGATTAGTAAGGGGCAGCTGGCGCTTCGTGGGGAAGGTGCTGTGGACGAGCGAGAGATCACCATCGTCAAGGGGGATCGGCAGACCCTGTTCTCGCGCGGCGTCCTGGCCCAAACACTCGCCCAGGCCGGCGCGAAGGTCGAGCTGGCCCACCGGATAGCGAGCGAGGTTCGCGCCGAGCTTCTGGCCGAGGAGAGGCTGGTGGTCGAGGAGGAGGAAGTCCTCGCGCGCATGCGGGCGAAGCTCCAGGTCACCGATGCCCTCGTCGTCCCGCGGTTGGACAAGTGGCGCGTCTTGCGCGAGACGACCGAGCCCATCGTGGTCCTCATCGGGGGGGCTACCGGGGTCGGGACCAGCACGCTCGCGGCGGACGTCGCGAGGCGCTTGAACATACAGAGCGTGATCGGGACGGACTCCATCCGCGAGGTCTTGCGACGAGCGTTAAGCCCGGACCTGTTGCCCATGCTCCACAAGAGCTCCTACGAGATAGAGCCGGAGGACATTCGAGTGCCGGTGGACGAAGAGGAGAGGGTCCTCTTCGGCTACCGGGCGCAGGCCTCCCAGGTCTGCGTGGGGGTCGAGGCGATAGTCGAGCGGGGCATCAAGGAGGGGACGAACCTTATCGTCGAAGGCGTGCATTTGGCGCCGGAGATCATCCTGGACCGCTACAGGGACCACCCGAACGTCTGTCCGCTGGTCGTCTACCTCTCGGATGTAGAGGCCCACCGCGCCCGCTTCCACGTGAGGGCCCTTGGCACGTCGATGCGCCGCCCGGCCGAGGAGTACATCGACCACATGGGGGAGATACGCCAGATCCACGACTACATTCTGAAGAGCGCCAGGCGTTGCGGGATCTACGCGGTCGAGAACCTCTCTATAGAGTCGACCTCCGACGCCGCCGTCGCCTTCGTCGCCAACCGGGTCTACGGCATAGCCGAGAAGACCGGCGGCGGCCGCCGCCGCTCGTCCTCGCTCTTGCTGGACGCGAGCCACGGCTAGAGGGCAGGGGATCTCGTACGGTGCTCCCAACCCAAAACGGTTAGAATGAGGAGACGTTTCAGGAGGTGAGCGGGATGCTGGATAAGCAGAGGCTGACGACTTTCGTGCTCGGCGGGGTAGCCGGGGCTTTGGCGGGTATCCTCCTCGCCCCGAAGTCCGGCAAGGAGCTTCGCGGCTCAATCGCCTCGCGCGCGGGAGAGGCCCGCGAGCGGGGCCGCGAGAGCTACTTCGAGGCCCAGGAGCGGGTACAGGAACGCTTCGCCGAGTCGCGCGAACGTCCCCCCCAGAGGGGAGAGACCACTCCCGAGCAGGCCGTAGACCCGCTCCCCACGCTCGGCCCGCCGGCCGCGCCAGAGCCCGTGCTCGGTCACGAGCCACCCGCCGGGGTACCAGCGGAGGCATCTCCGGAGACGCCCGCCGGAGCGCCGCAGGGACCACCGCCGCTCCGGGACGTATCTTGGGACGCGCCCCGGCAGGCCCCAGGAGAGGAGCCCGACCCGGAGGAGATCCGGCGGAAGATCCAGGAGACCCGCTCGCGCCTGCGGGCGCGCCTGGAGGACCCCGGCAACGAAGCCGGACCCGGAGATGACCCCGGTGGCCGCGATGCGTAGGGTCGCTCGTTTCGCAACTTCTTCTGCGGGGCAGGCCGGAGCATGAGGATGCGGCCGATACCTTTCATGCCGACGGTCTCGGAGATCGGCGTCGGGGAGGCCGGCGAGATACAGGGCCTGGAAGCGGTCATCTCTTACTGGACGGAGGGTACCTGCTCGGCCGAGGAGTGGATGAGAGAGGTCGTGGATTCCTGGGGAACCGCGGGGTTCGTGAAGCGCCGTGGGGATGAGGTCCTCGGCTTCGCGGTCTACGGGCCGCAGAGCTGTCTGCCCCGAGCCGGACGGTACCCGGTGGGGCCTTTGGGCGAGGATGCCGCGCTCCTGGCCTACCTGGAGGGCGACGCGCGTACCTGTCGCCACCTCCTGGTGCGGGTGATGCGGGACCTGAAGCTCCGCGGGTTCGGCGGCGTCGAGGCGATCGCAAGCGATCTGGGACTGCCGCGGCACGTCTCCACGCGATTCCTCTCCGAGGGCGGTTGGAAGCCCGTATGCCGGGGCTGGCGCACGGGTTTACCCTACACCTTGATGCGCGCAGACTTCGGGAACATCGTCGAGGTCGGAGAGCTGGCGCGCGGGTTGATGGGACGGGTGAAGCTGCCGGTCCTCAAGGCGCCTCCCGTGCCCCAGGGTACACCGGTATCGGTCCCGGCACAGGCGAGAGCTAGGGTGCGAGAACGGCGGTCTTGACGGCTGAGACACCTTCGGGAGTCGTCGCCCTGGCCTCCAAGACCTCCCGGGGTTGCGGGTCCGCGCCAGCGGGATTTGCCTCGCGGCCCTCGGCGGGCATCTGGGGGGAGAGGTCGATCTCGAACTCGACGGTCGTCGACTCGCCGGGCGCGAGCGATCCTACCGTCTCCCGGTAGGACCGCTTGCGGGGCCGGGCGGTGTTGCCGGAGGTGGCGTCGAGCGTGAGGTCGACGCTCGGGAGCTCCTCGTCGCCCCCGTTCTCCACGTCCAGGGCGAGCTTCTGGCCGGGCCTCTTCTCGAGCCCCTCCAGCCGGTCCTCGGGGAAATCCAGCAAGAGAGTGGGTCCCGAGCCCTGGGCTTGCGAGGGATCGGCCCGGGGGATCGGGTCGCTCGCCGCCGGGTTGCCGAGGAGGTTGGCGAGCAGCAGGAAAGCTCCGGCGGTCGCTAGAAAGGCCGCTATCGCTCCCAGAGCCCAGAGAACGACGCCCTTCAACTTTCGGACTCTCCTTCCACCGGGAGGTCCGTGACCGGCACCTCGTAGAGGTTGTAGAAGGCGGACGAGAGGGTCTGCGCCGGAGCGTCGTACACCTCCGGGCCGGAGAGGGCGCCGCGGGCGACGAGGATCACGTGATTGCCGTCCGGGGACCAGGCGAGGTCGAGGGGGTTGGTCTTTACCTCCATGTTCTCATTGGCCGTGGCGGCCTCTAAAGTGTCCGAAGCGAGGTCCAGGACGTACAGGTTGGTCGGGGAGCCCAAGTTTCTGCGGCCCACCACAGCCAGGCGTTGGCCGTCCGGAGAGACTCCGATGCTCGCGGCCACGAAGTCCTCGCCGATGCCGCGCACCTGCTCGGGCGTACCCGAGCCCGCCGGCACCCGGTAGAGATCGTAGTCGGCCGGGTTCCTGTCGTCCGCTGCGGGGTCGGTGGCTTCGCCGGTCACGAAGTGGACCCCCCCTCGTGTCCATTGGGGCGCACCCAGGATCTCCGTTCCCTCCGGAAGTCGCACCACGCGGCTCGCCCGGCCCTCGGAGAACTCGTAGGTCTGTACCTCGAACCTGCTGCCTTCGTCGCCGCCGGCATCGCGCCGCACGGCCATAACCGCCCTTCGCCCGTCCGGCGAGATCGAGAGTCCGGTGACGGAGCCTTTGATGCTTCTCAGGTAGACACTCGCCGGTTTCTCCGAGCCTCGCAGGAGCACCAGCCTACTCGACGTCGGCTCTCCGGGGGACTCTGGGGCCACCGCCACGGCGGCGACGGCCCCCCCGTCCGGGACGGCGCCCACGGCCGTGACCTCCTCGATGCTCCTGGCGACGTCGGAGGAGCCGTCCGAAGAAGAGCTGTCCGGACGCACGTCGAAGAGGGAGCTCGGGGCAGGCGGCGTCCTTGCGCCCCCGGCTCCGGCCTCGTCTTGCCGGGTCAGGATCGCCAGGCCTTCGTCGGTGAGCCACTCGGCGTGACCGGCGCCGAAGTCGTTCGCGGTCCTGGGGAGGGAGGTCTGGGCGTAGAGAGGCTTCTCGGCCACGTAACCGTCGAGGACGAACGCCACCTTCTCGCCGGAGGGGCTCACGCGCGGCGAGCCCTTGACTCCGGGTCCGAAGCTCAAGGGACGCACCCCCGGGCCGAGGCCCGGGTCCGTGGCCGGTTCCGCGGAGGCTGGTGGTATGGTCTCCCTCTCCTGCGCGCCCCCGACCAGCCCGCATCCGGCGAGCACGGGGGTGAGAGCCAGGGCGAGCGACGCGAAGACTGCCGCCGGCAGCGCTCCTCTCCCTAGAGGGCATACGAGGAGGCGGAGCGGGGGAGGGGGGATTTGGGGAGCCGGACGTCGAACGTGGAGCCCGCGTCCACCTCGCTCTTTACGGAGAGTTGGCCGCCGTGCAGCTCCACGATCTGCTTGCTGATAGCGAGCCCGAGCCCGCTGCCCCCGGTGGTCCGCGAGCGGTCCTTGTCGACCCGGTAGAACCGGTCGAAGAGGTTCGGGAGGTCCTCTTCGGGGATGCCGACCCCGGTATCCGAGACACGCACGGTTACGGAGTCGGCGTCGTCCAACACGCGGACATCCACCCGAGCGCCGGGGTCGGAGTACTTGATCGCGTTGTCGAGGAGATTTAGCAGGACCTGGTATATCTTCTGCGCGTCACAAACGCACCGGCGCCGGTCATGGAGGACGCCGCCGTTGCCGGCAACGGCGGCGTAGTGTATCTCGATGCCGAACCTGTTCGCTTTGGCTTCTATGCTGGCGATGGCGTTCCTTATTACCTCGTCCAGATCGGTCGGCGCCACCTCCAGGGAGTATTGGCGGGAGTCCATCTGGGCGAGGGTGAGAAGCTCCTCGACCATCGCCCTGATGCGCTTGAGCTCCCCATCGGCGAGCTCGAGGGCCCGATGCTCCAGGGGATCCAACCTCTCCCGCGCACGCTCGATGAGATCCACCGCGCTCTGGATGGTCGTGAGCGGCGTGCGCAACTCGTGCGAGACGTCCGAGACGAAGGCGGTCCTGGCCTTCTCCAGCGACCGGTACTCCGTTATGTCCCGCACCGCCAGGATGGCGCCGAGGCTGCTGGCGGCGGAGCCGTTCGCGCGTTGGTCGGTCTTGGGGACGTTCATGCGGGCGGCGTAGGCCCAGTAGGTCTTCTCGCCTTCTACTTCGATCTCCCGGACGGCGGCGCCGGTGGAGGGGGCATCGCGCAGGCAGGTGAGCACGCCTTCGGGCACCTCTAGCTCCGAGAGCCGCCGCCCGAAAGAGGACGGCTCTATGCCGAGCATCCGGGCGGCGGCGGGGTTGGCCATCGTCACGCGCTCGTCGGTGTCGGTGGCGACGACCGCCTCGGGGGAGGCCTCGAGGACCGCTTCCAGGCGGGACTTCTGGCGTTGTATCTCGCCCACGTAGTGTTGCAACTCCTCGGCCATGTAGTTGAAGGCCCGGGCCACCTCGCCGAGTTCATCGTCGCTCTTTACGGGCACGACGCTGTAGTCGCCGGAGGCGACCCGTATCGCGGCGTCGCGGGTCTCCGTGAGGGGGCGTGCGATCTGGCGCGCCAGAACCAGGCTCCCCAGACCTGCCAGGACCACGCTGGTCCCGATGGCTCCGAGGATGCCGTACCTCAGGAAGGCGAGCGTCTGCTCCAACTCCTCCCCGGAAGATTCGTACACGAGGACCCCCCGCGCGGTTCCGTCCGCCCCGGAGAGCGGCCAGAGCGCCACGTAAGGCGGGGAGCCGACGAACGGGCTGCCGTTGAGCGGTACGAGCCGGCCCTCGCCTCGCGAAGGTTCTTCAGCCTCCTCCAGAACCTCCTCGTCGAGGCCGAGCCGCCCGTAGGCCTCGTCTGGGGAGACGACCTGACCCTGGCCGTCCCTGGCCGCTAGAGGCTCGCCTTCCGGCCCCACGTAGAGCACCCCGAGCCCCGTCGGGTCGGAGACCGACCGGACCAGCTCCTCGGCGTAAGTCTCGGGGGAGGGGAAAGTCCCGTCCTCGGGATCGCGCAGGCCCTCCAGGAACACCCCGGCGCCCGCGTTAGCCGTCTGGGAGCGCCTGGCGAGCGAGTCGCGCTCCTCGGCGAGGAGCCTGTCTTCGGCGAAGTAGTAGAGGACTAGCCCGATCACCAAACTCGTCGTCGCCGAGATGCCGACGAGCGCCGCGAAGACGCGCGCCCTGAACGAGAGCGGCGGCAGAGATTGCTTCCGGCGCTCTTTATCCACCCGGCGCTTCTCCTACGCGGTCGCCGGAACTAGCGTCGAGGTTGGGCACGCCGTCCGGCACGCTGCTCTCTTCAGGCGCTCCGGGGCGCGGCCGAGGACGGGCGGGCCGCCCGGTAGCCGACGCTCGGTACGGTCTGGATGATGCGGGGCTCTTTGGGGTCGCACTCGACCTTGGCGCGCAACCGCGAGATGTGTACGTCTATGTAGCGGCTCGCCAGATAGTGCGAGCCCGTCGAGACGGCCTCGGAGATCTGGGTGCGCGTGAAGGCCCTACCCGGGCGCCTCATGAGGAGCGCGAGTATCTTGAACTCGGTGGGCGTCAGCTCTAGAGGCTCGCCGTGCTTGGTGACGGTGTAGCCGTTCGGGTCGAGCTCCAGGGGACCGAGCCGCAAGACCCCGTCCTGGTCTCTGCCCTCCTGCCGCCCGAACCTCCTCAGGATGGCCCGGATGCGCGCCAGGAGCTCCTTGGTGTCGAAGGGCTTGGTGATGTAGTCGTCCGCCCCGAGCTCTAACCCCACGACCTTATCTACCGACTGGCTCTTCGCCGTAAGCATGACCACCGGGACGTCGCTCTTCTCGCGGATCTTCTTCAAAACCTCGAAACCACTAATCCTGGGCAGCATCACGTCCAGCACCACAAGATCCAGGCCCTCGCCCACGACCTCTCGCAAAGCCTCGGCTCCGTCAGCCGCCGTGATCACCCGATAACCCTCCGACGCCAAAACTATCGACATGACCTCCAAGAGCGCCGCGTCGTCGTCTACGATTAAAACCGTCTCTTCCAAAGATAGTAACCTCCCTCGGAACGCCGCCGGGCTCTCCCAGCGTCCCCGCCAGCACATTATACTCCCGGACCCTATTTCAGACCCGCCCAAAAACTTGAATGCAGTACGCTTAGATTTTATAATGCCGACGACTCAGATAAGCGTACCTCGGCAGGAGGAATGGAATGGCCAAGAGCATCGGGATAGACCTGGGCACGACGAACAGTTGCGTGGCGGTATTGGAGGGTGGAGACCCGGCCGTCATAACCAACTCCGAGGGCGAGCGGACGACGCCTTCGGTCGTGGCGTTCGACAAGAGGAGTGGGGAGCGGCTAGTTGGGCAGCTAGCCCGGAGGCAGGCGGTGACGAACCCGGAGCGCACGATCTACTCGATAAAGCGCTTTATGGGCCGCCGGTACAACGATGTCAAGGCCGAAGCCCAGCGCGTCGGGTACGAGGCCGTCTCCGGTCCCGGCGGGGACGTGCGGGTAAAGGTAGACGATAAGGACCACTCGCCGCCGGAGATCTCCGCGATGACCCTTCAGAAGCTAAAGAGGGACGCCGAGGAGTACCTCGGCGAGGAGGTCACCGAGGCCGTCATCACGGTGCCGGCGTACTTCGAGGATGCCCAAAGGCAGGCGACCAAGGACGCGGGTAGGATCGCGGGCCTCGACGTCAAGCGCATCATCAACGAGCCGACGGCGGCCGCGCTCGCCTACGGGCTCGACAAGGAGCAGGAGCAGACCATCCTCGTCTTCGACCTCGGCGGCGGGACGTTCGACGTCTCGATCCTCGAGCTCGGCGAGGGCGTCTTCGAAGTCAAGGCGACGAGCGGCAACAACCATCTCGGTGGCGACGACTTCGACGCCAAGATAGTTGAATGGCTCGTCTCCGAGTTCAAGAAGGCCGAGGGGATAGACCTCTCTCAGGACAAGATGGCGACCCAGCGGCTCGTCGAGGCGGCCGAGAAGGCCAAGAAGGAGCTCTCGTCCACGACGAGCACGGCGATCAACCTGCCCTTCATCACCGCCGACGCGAACGGCCCCAAGCACCTCGATCTCACACTCACGCGGGCGCAGTTCAACCAGCTTGCCGCGGACCTCGTCGAGGCAACCGCCGGACCGGTCCGCCAAGCGATGCAGGACGCGGGGCTCGGCCAGGGCGAGATAGACCAGATCATCCTGGTCGGCGGCTCCACCCGCATCCCGGCCGTCCAGGAGAAGGTCAAGGAGATCACCGGCAAGGAGCCGAACAAGGGCATCAACCCGGACGAGGTCGTGGCCGTGGGCGCCGCTATCCAGGCCGGCGTGCTCGCGGGCGAGGTGAAGGACGTACTGCTCCTCGACGTCACGCCGCTCTCCCTCGGCATCGAAACCAAGGGCGGGGTGATGACCAAGCTCATCGAGCGGAACACCACTATACCTACACGTAAGAGTGAGGTATTCACGACCGCGGACGACAATCAAGGTTCGGTCGAGATCAAGGTGTATCAGGGCGAGCGCGAGATGGCGATGTACAACAAGCTGATCGGCAACTTCCAGCTCGTGGGGCTGCCGCCGGCGCCGAGGGGTGTACCTCAGATCGAGGTCGCGTTCGACATCGACGCGAACGGCATCGTCAATGTTGGGGCGAAGGACCTGGGGACGGGCAAGGAGCAGCGGATCACGATCACCGCTTCGAGCGGTCTCTCGGACGCGGACATAGATCAGATGGTCCGGGACGCCGAGTCGCACGCCGAGGAGGACGCGCGTCGCCGTGAGGAGGCCGACGTCCGCAACAACACGGACAACCTGGTCTACTCCATAGAGCGTTCCCTGAAGGACGTTGACGGCAAGGTCGACGCTGACAAGCGGGCGGAGATCGAGGAGGCCCTCAAGAACACCAAGGAGGCCCTCGCCAACGACGACATCGAGGAGATAAAGCGCCAGCAGGAGGTGCTCCTCTCCGCCTCCCACGCGCTCTCCGAGGCCCTCTACCAGCAGGCCGCCCAGCAGCAACAGCAGGGCGCGGCGGACGCGACCGGTCCCGACGGCAACCCCGAAGGCGACGTGGTCGAAGACGCCGAGATCGTCGACGAGGACGACCAGGACCGGGACAAGAGGTAGCAACTACTCTGATAGAGTGGCCGGCGGGTGCGACCTGAGTACCTCGCCGGCCCACTTACGTACAGGAGGACCGAGGAGCTTTGAGCAGCGAAGAGCGGCAACGCCGCGAAGGTGAGCCCTCGCGGGAGGAACCTCCCCGGGAGGAGCTCCGAGAAGAGCCGCGGGAGACCGATTGGGAGACCGGGGACGTCTCCGAGCCGGTCGAGGTGGGGGGCTCCGAAGACGCCGGTGTGATCCCTGAGAGCGATGATGCCGTCGCCCCCGTGGAGAATCTGGCCGAGGAGCCATCGGCAGAAGTAGTGCCCGACGACGAGGAGACGCCTCCCGACGCGGCGATCTCCGAGGAGCCGTTGGAGATAACGCAGGATGAGATCTCGACTCTCGCGGACGAACTGGAGACGGCTCGCAGGGAGCGTGACGAGTACCTGGACAGCATGCGCCGCATGAAGGCCGAGCTGGAGAACTCGCGCAAGCGCCAGGAGAGGGAGCGTACACGCCTGGTGCAGCTGGCCTCCGAGAGGCTCGTGAGAGAGCTTCTGCCCGTGCTGGACAACCTGGAGCGGGCCCTGGAGGTCGAGGGCGACATTCGAGAGGGTGTCGAGGCGACGCGCGAGCAGCTCCTCGCTGTCCTCGAAGGGGAAGGCCTCGCCCCCGTCGCCTCTGACGGCGAGAGCTTCGATCCCATGGTTCACGAGGCGGTCATGGGCCAGCCCTCCGAAGAGCACGAGGAGGATACAGTCATAATGACCCTCGAGCGAGGCTACGTGCTGAACGGCAAGCCCATACGCCCGGCAAAGGTCGTAGTCGCCAAATAGGCTTCTACCTTTAGAATAGGTTCAGGTATGGAGACCAAGGATCTTTACAAGATACTCGGGGTAGACAAGGGCGCTTCGCAGGACGATATCCGGCGTGCTTACAGAAAGCTGGCCCGTAAGTACCATCCGGACGCCAACCGGGAGGACCCGAAGGCCGAGGAGCGCTTCAAAGAGGTGCAGCACGCTTACGAGGTCCTCTCCGACCCCGAGAAGAGGCGGGAATACGACGAAGGCCCCCGTACCTTCTTCGGTGCCGGCGCCTCTCCTGGCGGCGGAGGTCGCATGGACGCCAACTTCTCCGACCTGTCGGACCTGTTCGGTAGCTTCGGCGACGTATTCGGCGGCACGGGCAGGGGACAACCCCGGTCGACCCGTGGTGAGGACGTAACAATAAGTGTGAACTTGAAGTTCAAAGATGCGCTCGGGGGGGTTACGACTCGCATCGCGGCCCCGGTCGAGGAGGCTTGTGGGCGGTGCGGTGGGACGGGAGCGGCCGCGGGAACGGGGCGACGGATGTGTCCGGAGTGTTCGGGGCGGGGGATCCGGAGCCGAGATCAGGGCTTTTTCGCCTTGTCCGAACCGTGCCGGCGGTGTGGGGGAGAGGGTACGATCGTCGAGGTGCCGTGCGTGGGGTGCGCGGGCGGTGGACGGGTACGCAAGAACCGGCAGGTGACGGTGAAGGTGCCGGCGGGGGCGAATGACGGCATGAAGATCCGGGTCCCCGGTCGTGGTAGCGCCGGCAGGAAGGGCGGTCCACCGGGGGACCTG
>JAIVIG010000328.1:0-5452 GCA_020200675.1 Actinomycetota bacterium | reverse complement strand
GCGCGGGAACGACTTTTTGGTCGACGTGCCGGTTAGCCTCGTCGAGGCGGCGCTCGGGGCGGAGATCGAGGCGCCGCGGCCCGGGGGCGGGACGGTGAAGTTGCGTCTGCCGGCGGGGACGCAGGATGGTAAGCGGTTCAAGGTGCGCGGGGCTGGGGCCCCGCGAGCGCGGGGGGACGGCGAGCCCGGGGACCTCGTGGTGCGGGTCGGGG
The DNA here is from genome assembly GCA_020200675.1 of Actinomycetota bacterium. GTDB lineage: Bacteria > Actinomycetota > Rubrobacteria > Rubrobacterales > Rubrobacteraceae > Rubrobacter_F. The sequence continues at coordinate 5,240 of JAIVIG010000328.1, read as the reverse complement.
TAGTAGTGCCCAAGAAGCTGACCAGGCGGCAGAGGGAGATCCTGGAGGCGCTCGCCGAGGAGCGGGACGAGGACGTGCGTGAGGGGCTCTTGCGGGCGGCGAGCGAAGCCGAGGTTTAGGGGTTTCGGGAGAGGCTTAGGGGACGGTATGCGCAAGAGGCCGGTCTTCATGATAGGGATCGCCGCCGAGTTGATCGGGGTTCACCCCCAGACCTTGCGGATGTACGAGCAGAAGGGTCTGCTCCGCCCGCGCAAGAGCGTGAAGAACACCCGGCTCTACTCCGAGGAGGACGTGGAGCTCGGGAGGTACATCCAGAAGCTCACCCAGGATATGGGGACGAACCTCGCCGGGGTGAAGAGGATTCTCGATCTGGAGAAGAAGGTAGAGGCGTTGGAGGTTGAGAACGCGAGGTTGCGCGAGGAGCTAGAGAGGCAGACGGCGGAGCACGGCAAAGCCGTCGAAGAGGTGCATCGCAGCTACAAGCGGGAGATCATGCTGCTTCCGCGCGGGGAGATCGTGCGGAGCAGCAGGCGGGGACGAAAGGGATTCTAGTGGCCGAGACCTTGCACTGTTACCGGCATCCGAAGAGGGAGACGCGCGTCTCCTGCGCCGCTTGTGGGCGGCCCATCTGCACCGAGTGCATGAGGCAGACCGCCGTCGGGATCAAATGCCCCGAAGACGCCCAGTTGCCCCGCGGCGCCCGCGCCGGTGTGATGAAGCCGAAACAGATCCTGAGGACCCTGCTCGCCGGGGCCGGTATAGCCCTCGTGGGCATCCCGATTGTCTCGATCATCCTGGGCCTGCCGTTCCAGTTGCTGATCTCCGCCGCAGCCGGATACGGTGCGGGGACGCTTATCAACCGGACCGGAGGCCGCAACGGGGGCCCTCTGGCTATTACCGTCTCCGTCGTCGCTACGGCGATACCGTTTCTGGCCTGGCTGGCGCCGGACGCTCTCGCGGGCGACTTCTCAACCTTCGGCTTCCTCGCGGCGGTGCTCGCTGCGGTCGCCGCCGGCCTGGCGAACCGCCGGTCGTAGAAAGAGCGTCCGGCGAGGCGCGGGCGTCGCGGAAGAATCGAGCTCGTCCGGGCGCCAACCGAGTGCCCGCTGGACGACGAGGATGCGACGATACTGTCGGATACACTCGAGCACGGAGAGCAACGCCGTGAGCCGCGCATTCGCTTCCCGCCGGGTTGCCTCGGTTGCACGCGCGGCTCGCGGAGGCCGTAAGGCGACACCCCTGTTTTGCGGTGCTCCTCAACGAGACCGAGAAGGCGCGTCGGGCATCTTTGGCGTGCTCTCCTAGATACTGGAGAATGAACGTTTGCTCCGCCGCTGCCATGACACGATAGGCGACGCGGGCGCGGAATCGGTGCCTGTCTCCTCCGGGGTGTAAAGAGTTTCGGGCGCTTGCGCAGGTTGACGCGCTTTCTACCACCCTGGGCCTTTGGACCGGCTGGACGAGGATATAGTCTTTGGCGCTGGACGAGAGGGAGTTCGCCCGAATAGGGGCCTCCTTGTGGAGGAGCGTATCCAGCGGACAGCCAGGGGATAGCGCTTCGCCTCTACGCAGCTATCGAGATGCATCCTCCGGGAGAGGACTCGTTGCACCCTGCGTGTCCGGCGACGATCGCGTCAAGGCGGGCACGTATCGGTAGATATGGGCTGCCTTCGAGTCGGCGAAGCTTCGACAGAGACCGCCCCTTTCTTACCCCGGCCGCACCCCATACCGGCAGGACTCTATCCTTGCAGGTACGCTTAAATCTCGAACAAACAAAGGGGCGGCGGACAGGACGGGAGGGCTATCTCCCATACCTAAGCCGCGAAAGCCACCGTGGCTCTATGAAGAACAGGTAACTTAACCTACAGATAAAACCAAACTTGACCCGCAGGTGAAATTAAACCTCTTCTTTAGGTTAAGCTCTAAAAAATACTTTCAGAAAGGCTAGCGTAGCCTCAAGAGGCATGCTAGGGTTGGTAGACATGAGAGAGGACATGGAGTACATCAGCGGAGTGTTGGACGAGTTGGAGGCGGTCGTAAGGGACGCCTCCGGGGTACCGATGCGCAAAGGGCGGGCCGTAGTAGACCGGACCGATCTGCTCACGATGTTGGACGAGCTTCGTGGGTCTCTACCTGGGGAGTTGTCGGAGGCCGAATCATTGCGCAGGGAGTGTGCGGCGGTGGTAGCCGGCGCGGAAGAGGAGGCGCGCAAGATAATCGAGGAGGCGCACGAGCAGGCCGAGGCGAAGGTCCTGGACACGGAGCTGTATCGTCGTTCGCAGCGACGGGCGGCCGAGGGCGAGGATCGGGCGGAGCGGTATGCCCGGGAGATACGGGGCGGCTCCGAGGTGTACCAGGACCGGGTGATGGGCCAGCTCGAGGGCTGGTTCCAGGATTCGCTGGTCTCGGTCGGGGAATCCCGGCAGGAACTGGGCAACTCTCCGGTTCGCCGGTCCCCCATGCCCACCGCCGAGACGCCACCCTCCGAGGAGAACGGTCAGGGTTGGCGGGCCAGCTCGGCCTAGGGAGCGTAGGAACAAGGTAGTTCAAACAGACGCCGGACGCTCGTATCTCCTGCTTGCCATCAGAGTCGCCTCGCCGTAGCCCGGCAGGACGTACCGGCAGCTTCTGTCGCGGGGGAGCGCTCCCCCGCGACGTACGCGGTGCGGAGTTCGCGGTATGCGCGGAGATGAAGAAGCTCACGCATACGTAAACACCTTCGTCGCCGTGAGTGCCCTTTTGTTGGGCGAGACCCTGAGTGTCGCGAGAACTTGGGCGGCCTGGTCGTCCTGCTAGGCGTTTACCTGGCGCGTTGCACTTGACCAGTCACCGGTAGAGGGGCGTGGGACGCGCGTAGAGCCTACCGGCTGGGGGGCTCTGGGGGGGATGTACTGGAGCGCAAGGCGTCGAGGCGGAGGTTCATCTCGTCGAGGTCCGCGTTCAGCCTAGCCGCCGCCTCCTGGGCCGCGCCCCCGATCTCCACGGAGACGCGCACGACCCTCGAGCGGAGGGACGAGAGCTTCTCGACGGTTCGGGAGATCTCCTCGTCCGCGGCGCGCAGCTCGTTCTCAAGCCCGGCGAGGTACGCGTCCCGGTTTTCGCGTTGCAGGGCGCCCGCGTGGTGCTCGAGGTCTCGTATCGTCCCGGCCACTTCCTCCCGCCGCTCGGCGACATCCACGAGGCGTCCGGCTATGCCGTGTAGCTTCGGGATGGCGTCGTCGAGCACGGTTCTCGCGACGTCGTCCGACTCTTCGATGGCGACCATCGTCCGCTGGTGGAGCCCGAGCGCCTCCTCCACCTTACGGCGGGTTTCCCCATGTGGCAGCCGGCGAACGCGTCGCTCCAGGGGGGCTTCTTCTTCTCTGGAAGGGGCTGGCCGCGTTTCGAGCCGGTACTCGCGCCCTTCGAGGACGTGGGCCCAGAAGAGCGGGTCTCGGGCGGCCAGGAAGATCAGGGCCGCGTAGGTCGCGAGGGTCAGGACGACGACCCACCACGACAGGGTCAGCGCGGAGAAGACGCCCCCGATCGCGACCACGAACAGGCCCATCGGACGGAGGAACGCGGCGCGCGCTACCCTCCGCCGCTCCTCCGGCGAGAGCCGCCGCTTTCTGAGTGCTCCAAGCGAGGGCCGCTCTTCGGTCGCGCCGGGCCGGTCGTCGGGGTTATTCATCGCCCCTCGCGTCGCGTTCGGCGGGCTTTGGGCCGTTCTCCAGGAGGGTCAGGCGCACGCGGCCGCCCGCCTTCAGCCCGAGCGCCCGGCAGGCGTGTCCCTTGTTCACGGAGAGGCTCAGCCTCCGGTGGGAGTCCGGGACGAGGACGAGGTCTCCGACCTTTGAGTGGCCGAAGGTCTCGACGTAGCGGACCGGCATCTCGCCGTTCTCAGCAGCTTCCACCCTAAGCCGCGCGCCGAACCGGATACCGGCCTCTTCCGCTGTCGTCGAGAGCCGGGCGTTGCCGTAGCGGTCCATGCCGATGATGGCGGCCGCGAAGGTGTTTGGGCCTTCCCTTTCTATACCGGGCAGTTCCACGCGCGCGAGCGAGGCGGGGTCCACTATCTCCCCGAGCTTCGACGGGGCCAGCCCCGTTGCCAGGTGCGCCGTCGCTGGGGAGAAGACGTCGCGGCCGTGGAAGGTGTTCGAGACGGGCCGAAGGTGGTAGTCGGCGTTCTTCAGTGAGACCGCGCTCTCGATGCCGCCCAGGGATTCGGCCGCCGGTACCAGGAGCCCGTTGTCGGGGCCGACGAGGAGGGCCCCGCCGGTGGTGGAAAGGGCGAGCGCGCGCCTCTCGGTGCCCACGCCGGGGTCCACGATGGCCAGGTAGACCGTGTCCTCGGGCATGTAGCGCGTGGCGTGCTCCAGAATCTCCGCCCCCTCCTCTACAGCAAAGCCGGGCACCTGGTGCGTCAAGTCGATCACCGTGGCCCCCGGCGCGATCCCGAGCATCACCCCCTTGCACAGCCCGACGAAGTCGTCGCCGAGACCGAAGTCCGAGAGAAAGCAGATGGGCCTCACGCCGCGCGCGGCTACCATGAGCCCACACCGATCGTATCCTCCGGCAATCGCCGGGCCTCCGCGAGAGCCGGCTCGGGGACGAGCACCGGAATGACCGCTTCTCTCAACATCCTCTCCATCAGCGACGCGGAGGTCTCGTCGGGAGGCGAGCCGACCTCTGCCCAATCGCTCATGCAAACCACCTTCTGTTCCTCTACTATTCTCGGCGCCCCAGTGTAGCGCGTATCGATTGCTCAAGGGCACCCCGCTACCAGCGACGAGTCTGCGGGAGGGGGACGAAAGCCGCGCCCGGCAAGTTAGCTGCCGGCTGATTTGTACAGGATAGGTCTTTTCTAGCGGGCCGCGTCGAGACCGAGTGATTGGACCATCAGGCGGAAGTCCTGCGGGCGGCTGGCGACCTGGAGTGCCTCCTCGTACTTCACCCGGTCTTCTTCGACCAGTTTCAAGAGGGCCTGGTCGAAGGTCTGCATCCCGTAGTACTCGCCCTCGGTGATGGCCGTCTGGATCTGGCCGGTCTGGTTGGGGTCCGTGATGAAGTCCTTGATGCGCCCGGTGGTGACCATGATCTCGCAGGCCGCGACCCTTCCCTCGTCGCCCTTGGTCCGGATGAGCCTCTGCCCGATGATTCCCTTGAGGGTCCCGGCGAGCATGGCCCTCACCTGCATCCGCTCGTGCGGCGGGAAGAGGTCGATCATGCGGTTGATGGTCTCCGTAGCGTCCAAAGTGTGC
>JAIVIG010000060.1 GCA_020200675.1 Actinomycetota bacterium | reverse complement strand
GTTTTCGGGTGAAGGCCTCTGCCTCTATGTCCGCTAACAACAAACTACCAGTATAGCAGAATACTAGGTTGATTGGAAGTCTTGGGAAGCTTTGTTAAGAAGCGAAGGAGGGTTTGTTACTCAAGAATCCTCAAGCTACGCTCGTATCACTGCCGGAGCATCCAAGATGTTGCGGTCTGCAAAAACCTCCACAAGGGCGAGCTTATGTTTAGGAGTCGGGTTGCCTCTAGAACTGTCGAGAGGGGAGTAGGACGAGGTTGGTTTCTCCAACTCAATATCCTGCCGCGGCGCCTTCGCCTCAAGGGTCGGATCCGCCGGTGAACCGGACGGGCCTGCCCTGCGCGTCGTACTCGATGGTCAGGCCGTGGGCGTTGCCCAAGCCCAGCTCGTCTACCCGCACGTTGTGGCCCCGGGCCGAGAGCTCGTTGCGGACGGGTTGCGGTATGCCGGTCTCAACTACGAGCGCGTTCGGAGACGCGAAGCTGATGCGGGGAGCGGAGATCGCCTGCTGGATGTCCATGTCAAAGTCGATCATGTTGGTCAGCATCTGCGGGGTGGTCTGCGGGATGGTGCGTCCGCCGGGGGTTCCTAGCGCCACGTAGGGTTTCCCATTGCTCATGACGAGGGTCGGACAGAGCGCGTAGAGGCTCTGGCGGCCGGGGAAGACGTCGAAGACGTTACCCGCGGGCTCGAAGCGGCTCCACGCTATGGCGTCGTTGAGCCAGATGCCCGTCCCCTCCGGCATGACCTTGCTCCCGAAGATGTTACCCAGAGTCTGGGTCGCGCTTACCACGTTCCCTTCCTTGTCCGCCACGACGAAATGCGTCGTATGCGACTGCGCCTCGGGGGTGGCCGTGGGCGCATCCGCGGGCGCGTACACGGGCTGGTAGCTCTGGGGGATGCAGCGCGTGGGCGTACCGAACGGCGAGGCCGGCGCGTTCGGGGACGCCTGGTTGAGGTTCACCTGCGCGGCCGCCTCGGCCCAGAAGCTTTGCGAGAGCAGCAGGTCCAGCGGCGTCTCCTCTATCTCCGGGTCGGTGGCGTAGTTTCGGGCCGCCTGGGAGGCCTGTTTGTTGATCTCCGCGATCATGTGCAGGTAGTCGGCGCTGTTGTGGTCGTACGTCCCCAGGTCGAACTGGCCCATCACCCCCAGCCGGAGAAGGGAGTTCCACGAGGTGGCCGGCGGGGATGCCGTGACCACCTCGTAGCCACGGTGGTCTATGCTGGTGGTCTCCCGCCACCGGGCCTGGTTTTTGCGCAGGTCGTCGATGGTCAGGAAGCCGCCGTTCTCCCGCACGGCTGCGTCGATGGCCTCTCCCAACTCGCCGCCGTACAACGTTTCGGACCCCTGTTCGGCGATGAGCCTGAAGGAGTTCGCCAGGTCGTCCTGCACCAGGGTCTCGCCCGCGTCCAGCGGCGTCCCGCCGTTCCCGTAGATGCTCCTCGCGTTTTCGGGGAAGGCGGGCCACGACGCGTCGATCCAACCGGCGGTGACGCCGCCGAGGACGAACCCCTCGTCGGCTAGCTCGATGGCCGGGTCGAAGAGGCGTCGCCATTCGAGGTCGCCGTAATCCTCCGAGAGCCGTTCCCAGGCGTTGAGGTTGCCCGGCGTGGTGACGGCACTGGCGCCGCACCGGTTGTCTATAAAGTTCGGCGTCGGCTCGCGGAACACGGCTGTATCCAGGGCTTCGGGCGTCCTGCTGCCGGTGTCGAGGAAACGCGTCTCGCCACTTTCGGCGTCGTAGACGACTATCGCCCCGTACCCGCCGACGCCGCTCATCATCGGCTCCGCGACGTTCAGCGCGGCGGCGACCGCCACCGCAGCGTCTAAGGCGTTGCCTCCTTCGGCCAGGATCTCCGTACCGGCCTGCGTAGCGTAGGGGTTGGCGGAGCTGACCATGCCGGACCCGGCGACGGCCGGGCTGTCCAGCGTGTTCTGGGTGGGCTCTATGCCGGTCGCGGGCGCCGAGGTGGCCGGTCCGGTGGTCTCGCCGGTGGCCAATGTGCTTTCCGAAGAGGTCGTATCTTCGCCGGTGTCATCCTCACGCGAAGCGTTCTCCTGGGCCGCGGGCCCGGCGCAAGAGCTCAAGATCGCGACGGTCAACATCGCAAAAAAGATTCTTCTCAACATACGCTCCCAAAATCAAGTCCTGCCGGAAGAGCGTATAACACGGGACACGAAAAACAACCGTGGGCCGCTTTACGGGGGCCGAACCGCGGCGCCGTGAGCCGGAACGCCGCGTTCTGTAGAATAGGACGGCTTTTCGGGCAGGAAAGGGGTCGGTGCTCTTTGAAGAGGCTACGGGTCTTGATGACGCGGCAGGAGATCGAACCGGAGAAGCTCTCCGACGCGACCGTGGTCGTCATAGACGTCTTCCTCGCAACGACGACCCTCTTGACGAGCCTGGAGAACGGCGCCCGCAGCGTCCTGCCTGTCGCGAGCCTGGAGGAGGCCGAGGAGGTGAGCGAAGCGCTCGACCCGAGTCGTACCCTACGCGGCGGCGAGCAGGACGCCGAGAAGATCGAAGGCTACGATCTTGGCCCCTATCCCGAGGAGTATGCGCCCGAGGTGGTCGACGGCAAAGACGTGATCTTCGTGACCACCAACGGCACCCGGGCCATCGCCAGCGCCGCGCCGGCGAAGAAGCTTCTCTTAGGCTGCCTGCGCAACGCGCTAGCGGTCGCCCGCCACCTCGAAGAGTCCGGCACGGAGTCGGTCTACGTGGTCTGCGCGGGCTCGGCCGGCCGCTTCACCATGGAGGACTTACTCGGCGCCTCGGCCATCCTCTCGCGGCTGAACGGCGACGGCTACCTCGACGACTGGCGCCTGAACGACGCCGCCTGGCTCGCGCTCGACTTCGCCGAACGCTACGAGGGCAATGAGCAGGAAGCCCTGAAAAGAGGCCGGGCGGGGAGATGGTTCCTGGAGAACGATATGGCGGAGGAGTTCGAGTTCGTCGGGGACGTAGGCGCGAGCGAGACCGTAGTCGAGGTGGTAGACGGCAAGCTCCGGCCGGTCTCGCCGACCAGCCATCAGCAAGACGCAGACGGCGAGCGTTAACCCGCTAGAGATGGTCGAGAGAAGTGCGGACGAATCGCGGTCGTATATAAGCGACGAGAAGAACCAAAAAGCTGACAGCTGACAGCTGATAGCTGCCGACCGAAGGGAGGCCAATGTCCGAGACTATAGAAGTGCGGGAGGGCGAGGATTTCGATCCCGGCGTCGTCGAGCGGTACATGAGAGAGCACATAGAGGGTCTGCCCGACGGTGATCTGGAGGTCCGGCAATTTCCATCTGGCGCTTCGAACCTCACGTACCTGGTAAAGATCGGGGACTGGGAGGGCGTGCTGCGCCGCCCGCCCCAGGGGCCGTTGCCGCCCAAGGCGCACGACATGGGCCGGGAGTCGAACCTGTTGATGAAGCTCCACCAGGCTTTCCCGCTCGCGCCCAAACCCTACTTTTTCACCGACGACGAGTCGATCGTAGGGGCGCCCTTCTACGTCATGGAGCGGCGCGAGGGCGTGATCGTGGACGACTCTTTCCCCGAGGGCGTCGAGCCTACCGAGGAGCTGTGCCGCGGGATGTCCCGCATAGTCGCGGATACGCTGGTCGAGTTGCACGCTGTCGACTGGCAAGAGGCGGGGCTAGAGGAGCTCGGGAAGCCGGAGGGCTTCCTCGAGCGGCAGGTGAAGGGTTGGATCGGGCGCTACGACGAGGCAAAGACCGAGGAGATAGAAGAAGTCGAGCCGCTGACCGAATGGATCTCCCGCGACGTTCCCGAGAGCCCGCCGGCGACCATCATCCACAACGACTACAAGCTCAACAACCTGATCTTCACCCCCGACGACCTGACCGACGTGCGCGCCGTCGTCGACTGGGAGATGGCGACAATCGGCGACCCGCTCTTCGACCTGGCCGTCTCCCTCTCCTACTGGGTCGAGGACGGCGACTCGCAAGAGCTAAAAGAGGTGCTGCCCACGGTCACGGACATGCCCGGCTTCTTCACCCGCAAGGAGTTTGTAGATTACTATGCGGAGAAGAGCGGACGAGACCTCTCTGACATGCACTGGTACATGGTCTTCGCCTACTTCAAGCTCGCCGTGATCCTGCAGCAGATCTACGCCCGCTGGCACAACGGCCAGACCCAAGACGAACGCTTCGCTAACTTCAACGAACGGGTCAAGAACTTGATCCTCCACGCCCACGAGCTCTCCCGCAAGGACGACCTCTAAAATGAACGCTACCGGCGCCCAGATCGTCGGCGTCCTCGGCGTCGGCACCATGGGCGCCGGCATCGTCCAACTCGCCGCTCAGACCGGCCATCGAGTAGTCGCCTGCGACCTCTCCGTCGAAGCCCTCGAAAAAGCCCAGCTCGCCGTCCGCGACGGCCTCTCGCGCTTTGTGGGAAGGGGCGCCTTCTCGGAAAAGGAGGCAGAAGAGCACTACGACCGCATCCACTGGACGGTGAACCTCGAAGACATGGCCGGAGCCGACGCGGCCATCGAGGCAATCGTCGAGAAGGTCGGACCGAAGAAGGAGGCCTTCGCCGCCCTCGACGAGGTACTGCCTTCCGAGGCCTTGCTCCTCACCAACACCTCCTCCATCTCCATCACCGACCTGGCCTCCGCCACGGGGAGGCCCGACAGGGTCTGCGGGACGCACTTCTTCACCCCTCCACCGATCCGCGAGGCGGTCGAGGTGCCGCGCGGCCTACTAACGAGCGACGAGACCGTCGAGAAGGCGAAGGCTCTTACCGGTAGTTTGTTGTTAGCGGACATAGAGGTAGAGTCCTCTGCCCGAAAACAACAGCTCAAGCAACTCTTTTAACTCCTTGGGCGGGGGCTTCTCTGAGAATGCCCTCCAGTAGCGCCATAGCATTATGTACGGCTCCAGCCACGTCCTTACCCTCCTTAGCGCCTCCGGCCAGCACAAGAGAAGTCGGCTCTTCCTGGTCTTCCTTTTTCCCCCTCTCCACCATAGGAGGAGTGGAGGTTGTGGCAGTCTCTTCTCTCTTGAGGATCACCCCAGGTGGCGCCTCTCCCTCCAGAAAACCAGCGTTTGCCCACCAACAGAACGTGAACGCGCAACACACCAGCTGCCAGTGGCGCCTTATGGCTAGGTCCTTCCTGACCTGGTATTGGGACCAGCCCAGCGAGTTCTTTACCTGCTTGTAGCTTTGCTCTATCCAACTGCGTAAACAGTAGAGCCTTACAACCTCTGCGATGTCCGCCGCGGACAGCTTGCTCTCCTCTTGGGCTCGCTTTGTACCAGGAGCTGGAAGGTTGCTCACCAGATACCAAGTGGTAAGGTCCGGTAACTCGGCGGGATCGGTGGTCGCTACCACCAATCGCCTCTGTTTCTCCACTCCGAACGGCCGACACTCGGCCTCCAAAGCCCACCACTGCTCGGTGTGCCCGTCCCGGAAGGTACGCTCTAGCTTCACCCATTCCCCAGGATCGTCGTCTCCTTTCCAAGGAGCGATCCATGCGATCTCCTCCACCGAGCCAGGCTCTCCTATGGGGCGGTACCAGGCGTAGGAGGGCTTTATGGCCAGCACGTAGGGTATCTGTCTATTCTCCAGTCCCTCCTTAAACTTGCGATGCTCGCCGTAGAGGATGTCGGCCACCACCGCCCTAAAAGGGATCTCCATCTCTACCGCCCGCTCGACCAACTCCAGGGCGATCTTCGGCTTGGTGCGAAATTCTGGATCGGCCTTGCCTTCGTCGAAGTGGTGGGCGGGAGTGTAGGGCTCGACCTCCAGAGGGTAGTAGATCCTCTCGTCGGCCCAAAGAGAGCTTACCGATACTACGCCGTTGTCTATCTTGCCGATGCCGCCCAGGTACTGCTTGCCTACGTGAGCGGTCTTTTTGCCGTCCTTGCGATCTCCGGTTTCGTCTATGACCAGCGCGCCGCCTCGGCTCGGGGCAGTCTTCGGATCTTCGAGCATCAGCTCTATCCTGCGCCGGTTTATCCGCTCTGGGTCCCAGCTCGACTCCGAGAGGAACCACTGCAGACCCTGCGCCTCTTTGCGCTGCGCTCCCCCCACGGGCTCGGTGTTGGCCAGGGCGGTCAAAGTCTTGTTACGCTCGGCGGGCAGCAACAGTCCTTCGAGGTAGCGGCGGAAGGCTTGGCGCTGGGCGAGGGTACCGAAGAGATCGTCGAAGCGGGCGGCGTAGTCCTCCAGCGGACCAGGGGCGGGAGTTGCGGGCAGTCGTTTGGTCATGTGTCACCTCCACTGCCAGTACAGCACAGCTGATACCCCCGTTCAACAAACTACCGCTACAGCGGTGCTCATAAAGATTGATCCTGTGGCTCGTAGCCAGCGTGGTGGAACCAGCCTGCCGCATCTTCGGGCGTGACGGCCGCCAACGCCCGGTCTATCGCCTCCACCAGCGCCTCGCGGG
>JAIVIG010000059.1 GCA_020200675.1 Actinomycetota bacterium | reverse complement strand
AAGGTGCTCGGCTAGGTGGGTCAAGGTGTAGTTGACTTGGCTGCTAAGCAGGTATTGACAGTAGTCCAACTTCGTAAAGCTCATGCCTTTAGAGTAGCAGACTCCCTCTCTGCGTAAGTCCTACTTCCATTAGTCGTCGCTTTCGCGTTGGCCGTGGGCTTCTAGTTCGCGCGCGATCGCCACCATCTCCGTCGCGTTACTTACCGCTTCGGCCATCGCTTCGTACTCGGGGTACTCTTGGGCGATCCCGCTTGCTACTTCCCGCGCGCCCTCCACATGATCCAACAATTCGCCCAGCATGGTCCTCAGTCTGTTCCTGGTCAGATCTGCCATTGCGTTGCTGATCCTAACTCGGTGCTATTTGAAGTGCAGCCCGCCTGCCTCACCTGTCCTAGCGTCGGTAGTCTCCCTTGCCCGGGATGATATGACGTACTCCACCGGTAGGGTCCTCGACATCGTCCTTGCGACGAGGGATCAGATGCACGTGGCAGTGGAATATAGTCTGCCCGGCAGCTTCGCCGTCGTTCACGCCGACGTTGAATCCCTCCACGCTCGGGTCCACCTGCTCGATCATCTTCTTCTCCTGTTCTAGAAGACGGTGACAGGCGTTGAGCTCTGGGCGACCGAGCTCGAAGTAGCCTTGTACGTGCCGCTTCGGGATCACCAACGTGTGCAGGGGCGCCACCGGAAAGGCGTCGCGGATGGTGTAGGCAAATTCGGTCTCGCCGACCATACGCTCCTTGGACACTTCGCAGAAAGGGCACCCCCGTTCCCTTTGCTCATAAGATTCGCCTACGCCGCGGAAGTTCGTATCGTCCCTGTCCCGCTTCATCGCGTTGCATCGGTAGCAAAGGGTCTGCAGGTTATCCGGGTCGTCGGTGCCACCCCTGCGGCGCGGGACGATGTGATCCACTTCCAGCGCCCTAGTCTCCGCCGTAATCTCACACAACTCGCAGCGGAAGCGGGCCCGCTTCAGTATCTCGTACCTGAGCGTCCCGGAGACGTAGCCCGCCGACGATTTACGGTGTTGCCAGATGCGCTTGCCGCGTTTCGTCTTGTACTCGTCGAGCTTGGCTTCGCACAGCTCGATCAAGTGCTCGACCTGCTCGTCGTCGAGGTCATCGTAGCCGATAAGGTAATAACCGTCGTCCTCCTTCTCGACGACCCCGTGCCTCCTGAGGACGCGCCGACCATGTTCTTGGTAACGTTCTCGTAGAACTCGACTTGGCTTTCGTCGTGAGCGAGGATAGCCTTGGCGAGTTCCTCGGTCGAGCGCTTGCCACCTTCCCGGAGCAGCGTCATCAGCATGACGGGCTGGTAGACATGGGACATCCGCATGCGGTTGTCTACGAAGTCCGCGAGCTGCTCGTAAGAAGTCATGTGAACACTTTACACAGAGACGGGTGGTGCAGGCACCCTTTCCGCCGCTATAACGGATTGCGGAGGAAAGTTCTTTTGCACTACTTCTAACCTAGAGGGTCGCCAGCCCTTCGCTTGTCCTATATAATACAAAGTTAGGAAAGGAAGCTTTATCGGGGTCTTCTACGGGGAGAGGCAGCTTTATGAACATGAACGGTATCAACGACGTGTACGGCCTGGGCGAATTAGAGGCCGCTGGTAGCGCCTTGATAGAAGCACATGAACGCGGGCACGACCTCGGCGAGTGGGGTCCCACCATAGGCGAGCGGATGCGCATCGCCAGGTGTAGGTTGTGTGGGCGGCTGGTGTGGACCGTTCGCCCGCCCGGCGAGGAGACCTGGCGCGTTGGCGGTAATGCCTTAAACGCCGACTGTGAGCGAGGGTTTAGGAAGAGACCGGAGTCCTAGCTTCGCTGGATGCGGGTAAGGGCTATACCCCACTAAAGGGAAGTGGGCGTAAGGAGGGAACACTCATGGCAGACCCAGTTTCCGTGGTGAAAGACTTCGACGCGGCGTGGAATGCTCATGACATAGAGGGCGTGCTGGCTTTCTTCACCGATGACGCGGTTGTCAGGATGGAGCCCCCCCCGTCCGATGAATTCGGCGGAGTTTATACTGGCAAAGAGCAGATACGCGCTGGCTGGGTCGAGCCGCTTATGCCGGATTTCCATGTGGAGTCCAGGGACCATCAAGTAGCGGGACACCAAGAAGAGGTAGGAGACAGAGTAATTTGGATAGCCGTGGTTTCGGGCGACTTCTTCAGGCAGATGGGTGCCGAGACTCCCGTAGAGAGCCCTGCTGAAGCAATCGTTCAAGGCGACAAGATCAAGTTTTTCACCGGTACCAACCTGGAACTACCTGAGGAGGCTCCGAGTAGTAGCTAGAGACAACATGGCGACGCCTTGATCTTGGGTTAGGGCTAGGCTGGTACGAGACCACCCAGCGGAGCTCCGTATCGGGACTCCGGCCCTTGTTCTTGTCCCTATTCGCGAGTGGTCGAAGATGCCTTCTCAGAAACCCGAAGACGAGACTGTCCTACAGTCCCTGTGTCCCAAACGCGAGCTCCGCAAGGGCTGCTATTGCAACAAGCGTACGAGGATCAGAACCAGCAAGATTATGATCAGGGCTGCCATTACAACTCTTCCGAGTTGGAACGCGCTGCGGCGGTCGTATCTGAAACTCCTCCTATTTCTTCTACGCCCCATATTTTCTTTCTCTGCTCCCTGGCGGTAGGCGGGGCCTTTAGGAGGCCCCCGTCTATTAGCGTGCAGGAAGGAGTATGGGGGTAAGCGAGGATCCTGTAAACAGGATCGATCGCCGTTCTAAACCGTTCTAAAAGGTAGGTCGCTTCTATTCACTCAGCTGCATAGAAGAGTCGTCTTCTCGGAAACTGGGCTTCCGGCGTCAAGGATTCTCGTAAAACCAACGAGAGTAGCCCTAAGAAAAATATTCGGGCTGGCGAAGCCGCTCCTGTGAAGAGTCGGCGATCGCCAGCCCGTCCAACAAACCCTGGTCGTGTCACAACGCCAGTGTCGGTGGCTAGTTAGTAGGCCTTCCTGCTCATCGGTCCTTACCTCCTACTGGAGGGGCAGTGTCACCTGCCGTATTATTGTAGCACTTATTTCATTCGCCGGCCTAGTGACCTTGTCGCGCCCTAGCCTTCTTCCATCGCTCTTCATCATTACCTACAAAGCCCGACGTAACGTTGTTGTAGCGCCAGGGGGAATCCTCAGTACAAGCTTCCTCGTCTCGTAGGTGTTGGTCCGCCCGGCTTTGCTCATCATAGTGCCAGGGGTGGACCTCCTCGTCACGCAGCCGCTCTTCTCGATGGCGGATGTCGTGGACTAAGGAACCGTAATCGACGCCACACTGAGGACAGGTCGGTATGTTACTGGTGCCGGTAATGAGGAGCTTCTGGCCGCAGTCGCACTCAACGATGATGTACTCCGGATGCCACTTGTAGATCCTGCCAAAAGGAACCTCGTGGGTCTCGTAGTGTGCTGCTATGGCTTTGTCAATCCGAGCCATTCACTGACTTCTTCCCACTGCCTAAGCGCGTCCGGTAAGGTACGAATAGGCAGCGTAGCTACTATTGTCACTATCACCCTATACTCATATGCTCTCGCGGTCAACCTGAGTGGCGAGGTTAAGTTGAGAAGCTAGCGCCTAAAGCTAAGAGGAGGAATGCCTCTATTCACCAGTAGCCGAGAGGAGAGTAGTCTTCTCGGAAACCCGGATGCAGGATCGTGAATCAGACTCCGCTATGGGTGCCGAATCCCCGCTCGCTTGGCTCCTCGCCACGGGGAACCGATCACGACATGTAGTGGGCGCGGATTAAGATGCAGGGGCGGCATGCCTTTCGGGTGGATCATCTACCCTAGACGTTTCTCGAAAACGGGGGCTCTCGTTGCCGCTTCGGTCGCTCCTGTAGGCCACGGGCAGGATTTCTGTCTAGGTCAGCACCAGCTCCACCTCGGGTGCTCCCTCGCCCAGCCGGGCGCTGAATCGTAGCTTATTTTTTGTGGCTCGAAAACTACTCGTCCACGTCGTGGTTGCCCAAAGATGGGAAGATCGGCACGCTTTCTATGATCCGGCGGTACGGCGCGAAGAACTTCGGGTCGTAGTCCGCGTCGTCGCCCTTGGGGTACACCACGTCGCCGGTGTGCAGGATCAGGTCGGGCTCCATGCGCTCCAGCAGACCGGCGACCGCCAGCTGGGCCTTGCTACCAGTGCCGCTGTCCCCGACGACGGCGAAGGTGAAGCCGGAGCCGGGCCCCTCGGGGGCGGTGCGAAAGGAGGCAGTCTTCTGCGCCCCCGCCACACGGTAATAGTACCTGGAGCCGGGGCGGAGCCCGAAGAGCGTGACCGCGTGACGCTTGCCGATCCGCCCGTCGCCCTGCTCGTGTTCGAGCTCGGGGGTCTCCCCGTACTGGACGAAGCCCGCTCCCGGCTCCTCGCTCATCCAGGCGATCACCGCCGAACGGGCCGAGACGTTCTGCACGTACTGGTCCCGCGCCGACGGCTCGGCCACGCCGAAGACCAGGGAGCGCGCGAAGACCGAAGGTGCCTCCAGCGCCACGTTCGTCCCCCGCGCCGCGACCCGGAGCGCCCGCCTGCCCCGCCAGAGGAGGCTAACCCTCTTCGCCAACCATCACCCGCATCCGTCTCCGTAGGTACCAGTCGGTCTCACGCCTATTCTCCGTCTTCTTCGGTTGAAGTTCTATGCCGGCCGAGGCGCCGCGTAAGCCTTACCCTGCGGAGGTTGAGGTAGAGGAAGTAGCAGAGCCCGATGGTGCTGATCCACAAAGGCGCCGCGAGGAAGCCGGCGACGACATCCGTCGGGTAGTGGACGCCGAGGTACATACGCGAGAAGCCGATGACGAGCACGAGGCCGAGGCCGCCCAACACCACCACCCAGCGTCGGAGACCCCTCGAACGCCAGGCTAGGAGCAGGGTCAGGGTGCCGTAGAAGCCGACGGCCATGGTAGCGTGGGCGCTCGGGAAGGAGTAGGAGGACTCTACGTACGCCGACTCGAAGAGGTCCGGGCGGGCGCGCTCGAAGACGTTCTTGAGGACGGAGGTCAAGACTATGCCCCCGATCGTGGAGACTACGAGCAGCCCGGCGGAGATCGTCCGACCCTTGCGGTAGAAGGCATATGCCGCGACCGCGAGCAGCGGTATCACCACCCAGTAGTCGCCCAGGACGGTGACGAAGCGCATTACCCCGTCGAGCCAGCCGGGAGAGTACCAGTGGATCCAGAGCAGCACCGTCTTGTCGAACCGGCGGCTCTCACCCTCGACGACGTCCTCCACGATCTTGGCGAAGAGGGCGATGATGCCCAACGAGAGCAGGAGGCCCAGGGCTAGCTGGACCGTGAGCGCGAGGCCGAGCAGACGCGAGAGGCGGGTGCTGATCTCTTTGTGGAGCAATTCTCTGGAGAGCACGAGGGAGATTTTACCCCGGGGTTCGTCCCGTGAAGCCACGTATAATCTATCTGGCGACCGCGAGAGATGAGGAGGTCCCCTTGCAGAACGCCGAGATCGCCCGCGCCCTGGAGACGATCGCGACGCTCATGGAGCTCAAGGACGAAACCTACTACCGCGTCCTCGGCTACCGGCGCGCCGCCGAGTCGGTGATCGCCCTGGGCCGGCCGGTGCGAGAGGTCGAGGACCTCAAAGAGCTGCCCCACGTCGGCGGTACGATCGCCGGGGTGATACGCGACCTGGCCGAGGATCGCACCCCCGAAATACTCGCAGACCTCCTCGAAGAGATTCCCGCCGGCCTCGTCAAGGTCACCCGCCTGCCCGGCGTCGGCCCTCGCACGGCGGGACGCCTGTGGCGGGAGCTTGGGATCACGGACGTCGAGGCTCTGGTCGAGCTGGAAGAGGGCAGGCTCGCCGCCCTCAAGGGGTTCGGCAAGAAGAGCGAGGAGCGCATCCTGCGCGCCGCCCGCACCTACAATTCCCAGGAGCGCCGGATGCTCCTGGACGAGGCGACCGCCCTAGCGGAGCATATGCTCCAGTTCGTCCGCTCGCACCCGGCCTGCGAGCGCGCGGAGATCGCGGGCTCTTTGAGGCGCCAGAAGGAGACCATCGGCGACCTCGACCTCGTCACCGCGAGCGACGACCAGGAATCCCTCGCCGACGCCTTCGCGGAGGCGCAGTTCGTGGACGAGGTTCTGGCGCACGGCCCGACGAAGGTCTTTATCAAGGCCGGCGGGGTGGAGGTGGACCTGAGGATCGTGGCCCCGGAGGCGTTCGGCACGCTCCTGCACCACTTCACGGGAGGACAGGCGCACAACATCGCGCTGCGCGAGCGGGCGGTCAAGATGGGCCTGAACATCTCTGAGTACGGCCTGGCGCAAGACTCGCGGCTCGGCCTCGATTACATCCCGCCGGAGCTTAGGGAGGATACCGGCGAGATCTCCGCCGCGGAGACGGGAGAGCTGCCAATGCTCGTCGAGGTCGGGGACGTACGCGGCGACCTGCACGTCCACACCAACTACTCCGACGGGCGGGGGACCATCGAGACGATGGCGGAAGCCGCGATCTCCCTGGGCTACGAGTACCTGGTCTTCTGCGACCACTCCCAAAGCCTCAGAGTAGCCAACGGCCTCTCCCCCGCACGTCTCGAAGAGAAGCTAGAGGCCGTACGCGCGGCGGACGGGAAGTACGGCGAGATACACCTCCTTTGTGGCTCGGAGGTGGACATCCTCAAAGACGGCTCGCTCGACTACGAGGACACACTCCTGGCCGAGCTCGACTTCGTCGTGGCGAGCATCCACACCTCGTTCAACGTCGGCGAGGAGGCGATGACCGAGCGCATCGTGCGGGCGATGAACAACCCCTACGTCCGCACCATCGCCCACCCCACCGGACGCCTCCTGAACCGCCGGGACCCCTACGCGGTGGACGTCTCGCGTCTCATCCGGGAGGCCAAAGCCACGAACACGGCCCTGGAGCTAAACGCCTACCCGGACCGGCTGGACCTCTCCGTCCCCTACGTACGGGAGGCGGTAGAAGCCGGCGTGAGCATCACGATAGACACCGACGCCCACGACGAGACGGCCCTGGGCTTCGCAAAGTTCGGGGTTGCCCAGGCGAGAAGGGCGTGGGTCGAGAAAGAAAGCGTCATCAACTGCCTGCCGTGGACTAAGTTCGAGGAATACTTGAAGAGCGGGAAGTAGATTTCCCAGCTCGTCCGCTTGGCTTAACGACTGGCGAGAATCCCGTGAGTAGAAAGAACGGCCGTGTCGTCTTCCACGGTTTTCTGTCCCGGCGCGTGGCCCTCTCCCTTCCGCGATGGCCTACGTTTAGTTCCTTCAACCACTCATAGTAGCTCTGCGGTACCCGAGTCCTGTAGAATTCGGGTACCCGTTGGCGTAAGGGGGCATTACTGTGTGGTACGGTAGTTCGGTTTCGAAGGCGGTCGTTCTGGTTCTAGTGCTTCTGGCGCTGATGGGCGGCGCACTAGCGCTCCGGGTGGCCTGGGAAGCAATTCCCAAAGCCGAAGCTCAGGATGAGCAGAGTGCGAGTGAGGCCCTTGATAGCCGACTACAAGAGCCTGGACCAATCCGGGAACCGGGGCCGATCCAGGAACCCGGGCCTATCCAAGAACCCGGACCGATCCAGGAGCCCGGGCCGATCCAGGAACCGGGCCCGCAACAGCAAGCCGGCCAGCTCATGAAAGCCGGTAGTCCGGCCGATGGTCCCGTCCCCGTTATGCCGGGCGGTGGCTGCCCCACCAAGTTCCCGACCGAGAGGGACGGAGCCTGCTACCGGTAAACCTTCTCTGGAACGCCGAGTCCGAGGAGCGCCCGAGGATCGGTAAGTAGCCCTTCGAGCTGCCCTCGCGGTTCCCAGTTCGTGTAGAATTCGAGTATTCGTTAGTGTAAGGGGGGCAATCCTGTGTGGTACGGGAGTTCGGTTTCGAAGGCGATCTTTCTAGCTCTGGTTCTGATGGTACTGATAACCGGCGCGCTCGCGCTCCGCGTGGCCTGGGAGAGCACTCCCGAAGCCGAAGCGCAGGGAGACATACAACAACCAGGACCGATCCAGGAACCGGGGCCGATCCAACAACCAGGACCGCAACAAAAAGGCGGACAACTCATGAACGCCGGCGGTCCGGCCGATGGTCCCATCCCCCTTATGCCGGGCGGCGGCTGTCCGGCCGAGTTCCCGACCGAGAGGGACGGAGCCTGCTACCGGTAAACCTTCTCTGGAACGCCGAGTCCGAGGAGCGCCCGAGGATCGGTAAGTAGCCCGATGCCCGACCACAAGACTCTCCGTATGGTCTGCCGCGCCACCAGGGTTATCCCGAGCTAGATCTAACGGCGCGCACTCGGGTCTAGACCACCTCTAGCGCCGTGATAAAATCCGGACCTCCGCTAGATCATGATAGGCAAACGTGACAATGCGGGGTATCGTTCTCTAGCCGACGTCTCGAAGCTTCGGGTCTCCCGAAGGAGTTGGCCTCTATTCTCGAACCTCAGGATTGGCGGCGCGTCCGGTTGTCGCGGGTCCGAAAGAAAGTCGAGGTAGCACTATGCCCATGATGCTCACGCACGACACCAGCATAGACTACGACGTCCACGGCGACGGCCCGTTCCTGCTCCTGATCAACGGGCTCGGCTTCGGGCGCTGGGCCTGGTTCAAGCAGATCCCTACGCTCTCTCGCCACTTCCGTACCATCACCTTCGACATCCGGGGCGAACACAGCCTGTCGCACGGCGTAGCCGACCTTTGCGCGGAGGTGGTGGCGCTCCTCGACCACCTCGGCGTGGAGAAGACCCACGTCCTGGGCACCTCTTTAGGCGGCTTCGTAGCCCAAAAGCTGGCGCTGGAGCGCCCGGACCTCGTGGACGGTCTGGTACTGGTCTGCACGAGCTACGGCGCGCGGGAACCTCAGCCCATGTCCTTCCAGGCGCTCGGAAAGATGCTCGGGGGAGGCTCCTTGAACCCCGAGAGCGCGGCGCGCCAGGGATTAGAGGGGGCAACCTCCGACTCCTACCGTGCCGAACACCCCGAGGAATTCGACCTGATCCTGCGCTGGCGCCTCGCCGACTCGTCGTCCCTCTCCGATTACTACCAGCAGATGATGGCCGGCACCAGCTTCGACGCAGCGTTCGCCGTGAGGAACATCACCTCCCCAACGCTGGTGATCCACGGCGATCAGGACTTTTACATGCCCGTAGCCAACGCCGCCGCCCTTGCCGAAGCCATCCCGGACGCCAGGCTACGCGTCCTCGACGGCGCCGGACACCTGGTCTTCATCGAGCAGGCAGAAGAGGTGAACGAAGAGATAATCTCTTTTCTCGAGCCCCACGAGAGAAAGCCTTCCTGGAGGCGCCCGGTCGAGCAAAAGACGAAGAAGCTCATCCGGCAGGCCGGGGAAACAAGCGGTAAGGTCTTCTCCGGCTTCAAGCTTCGCGACCCGCAGGAACCCGATGGAACGCGCGAGTCGCAAGCGGCCCAGGAGGCGCCGGAAAAGGAACGCCCCACCCCAGGGAAGCTCACAGGGTGGTTGTTCCAGCGTCCGTTTCGGTTCGCCAGCGCCTGGACGAGGAAGCTACGCGACCGGCTCTCTCGCTAGCCCGCCGGGCAAAGCAAAGAGGGGCGCCGGGAGCGCCCCTCCGCTGTATATCGGTTGCGGCCGGCCAGAGAACTGGCCGGTTGTTTATCCGGCCCAGGTGCCGGCCTTCTCGTCCTTCTCCGCGGTCCAGGTGCTCGGGTCTTCGGCGTGCTCGGCCTCGCCCTGGGACTCGAGCCAGCGCTCGGCATCGATAGCGGCCATGCAGCCGTCGCCCGCGGCGGTGACGGCCTGCCGGTAGCGCTTGTCTGAGACGTCGCCAGCAGCGAAGATGCCGGGGACGTTCGTCATCGTGTGCTCGTGCTGGATCACGTAGCCCTCTTCGTCCATCTCGAGCTGGCCCTTGAAGAGACGAGTAGCGGGCTCGTGGCCGATGGCCGCGAAGAAGCCGTCAACGGCGATCTCACGCTCCTCGCCGGTCAGTGTGTCCCTCAGGCGGACGCCCTCGACGGACGTTTCGCCCAGGATCTCCTCGACGACCGTGTCGGTGACGAAGGTGATCTTGGGATTTTTGCGAGCCCTGTCGAGCATGATCTTGGACGCCCGGAAGGTGTCGCGGCGGTGGATCAAGAACACCTCCCCGACGTACCTGGTCAGAAAGAGCGCCTCCTCCATCGCCGTGTCGCCGCCGCCGACGACCGCGACTCTCTTGTCCTTGAAGAAGAAGCCGTCACACGTGGCACACCCGCTAACCCCGCGCCCCATCAACCGCTGCTCGCCCTCGAGACCGAGCCACCTGGCCTTCGCCCCGGTAGCGATGACGACGGATTTCGCGAGGGTAGGCTCCTCCTCTCCCTCGGCCCACAGCTTGAAGGGACGCTCGGAGAAGTCCACGCGCTCGACGTTGTCCGGTCGCATCTCCGCCCCGAAACGGGCGGCCTGCGCCTCGAAGTCGTCCATCATGTCCGGCCCCGCGGTGCCGTCCTTGTACCCCGGGTAGTTCTCGACATCCGAGGTCAACATGAGCTGCCCTCCCGACTCGAACCCCTGGAAGACCAGCGTGTCGAGGTTCGCCCTCGCCGCGTAAAGGGCCGCCGTATACCCGGCCGGCCCGGACCCAACGATCACGGTATCGTAGATTTTTTCGGCCAATAGAAACACTCTCCTCGCGTGTGCAAGTGTATACCCCTATATTTTAGTACATCGGGTTTTCCAGGTAGGCCATCCGTTCACATCGGGCAGGACGCGTGCGGAGACGCCGGAGCACACCATCGCGGTGATTCTTCGTGGCCAAGCGCGGCGGAGCACGCTACAAGCTCCTCGCCGCGGCGTGGTAGCCTTTCCCGCGGAAAGGAGGAGACGTTTTGCTACGGAGAGCCATCCTGATCGGCGCGCTCGCGCTACTCGTGACCGCCGGCTTTCTCACCGGGTGCGCCGCCACCGAGCCCCCGGACCCCTCCGAAGCCCGGGAAGGAGACTCCCCCACCAAAGAGACCGGGGAACAGGCGAAACAGACTGTGGTCCGGCAGGAGGCCGCCGGGGAGGTCGAGAGTAGCGCCGAGACCACCACGGAGGAGGCCTCTGGGATACTGCGGTGCTCCGAGGAAGAGAAGAAGGAGCGCGAGGATCTGCGGCTCGGTGACTTCGAGCCGCCGGAGGACGTGCCCAAGTACGAGATAATCGAGGATCAGCCGGTCGAGAGGTACGGCGCGAAAGCCGCCCGGCTCCTCGTGGACACGCGGGCGAGGAGCGAGGAAGACTACGCCCTCATCGTCCGCGACATCAAGTCCAAATACGCGGCGCTCGACGCCGTCAGCGTCGAGTTCACCGACACTGCGGACACCCTCTCCTACAACGGTCGTGCCCTGATCTTCAACACCCCGTGCGGCTCCGACTACCTCGGCTACATCCACCACCCCCCAAACAACGAGGGCTACCACGTGATCACGACGCAAGACTAGAACGGCCGCTTACCTACTCCCCACCGCTGCACGAAGGCCACGCCAACCCTGCCCGAAGAAGAGGACTCTCCGATTCGTAAGCGGCGCCGCTGCGATCGCCTCGCAAAAACTAGGGCAATGATATACCTGACTCAGAAAGGGCTACGCAAAAGGTTAGCACTTTGTTGCGGTTTACCGGTAGTTTGTGGGAGTCGGGAATCGTAGGTCGAACAGGCTCGCTCGGCGATCACCAACAAGCCTCAGAGGGCGATAAAATCGCTCCCAGAAGCCCCTGCAAACACCGTTCCTTCCGTGTACG